>JABMNQ010000137.1 GCA_013204495.1 Candidatus Pelagibacter sp. | reverse complement strand
GCATATCAACTTCTTTTCCTAAAAGTTCAGCACATATAACCGTATCTTGAACAAAGTTCTTAGGAACACCTCCTCCGATCATAAATAAACCAGATCCTTTGGATTGAATTTTTATTTCTGTTAATTCACGAAGCTCTCTAATTGAATCTATGGTCATGTGGCTTTTTGGATTATTTTCTTGATGAATTACCAAACCAAAACCAGCACTTGAATCTGTAAAAGCAGGACAAAATATTGGAACATTATTGTCATACGCCGTTTCAATTAAAGAGTCTTTTTTTTTAGAATTTTTCTTTAAGTATTTTCCCATTTCATGAATAAATTCTCTAGAAGTATAACTTCTTGGTTCTAGTGTATCTGCAATTTCACATATTCTTTTGTCACATTCTTGTAATTCTTCTTCATCAATATATGTGTCATAAATTCTATCTATATAGTTTTTTCTCAACTCGGTATCATCTTGGAATTGTGAGCCTTGATAATGTTTAAAACCTAAGGCTTCAAAAAAATCCATATCAACAATAGAAGCCCCAGTCGCAATTATTGCATCAACCATATTATATTTAACTAAATCTTTATAAATATTCATACATCCAGCGGCAGACGTTGATCCAGCTAGGGTTAAAAAAATAGTACAATCCTTATCTTGTATCATTTCATTAAAAATGTTTGCTGCATTTGCAGTTTCTCTTGACACAAAAGACATTTTTTCCATTGATGAGATAATCTTTCTCGCATCAAAAGATGTAATATCAATATGTTCAACTGGGTTTTTTAAGAAGTCCTTTTTACTATTGTGAGTTAAATTTTTATTTTCTGACATTAGGCAACTAGTATAGCCTTATTGCTGTCTTTACCATACATTGTCATTATTGGCTCATCTTCTACTTCATAAATTTCGTTAGAATAAAAACCATTAAATTGAGTTCTAAAAGTAAGGCCATAAGCACCAAGTTGGCCTAATTCTATATAATCATTTTCTTTAATATTATTTGGCAGCAGAAATGGTCCTTCCATGTAATCCATGCTGTCACAAGTAGGTCCATAAAAATTAAAAGCAGTTAATTTTTTGGATATAATTTTTCCAGATTTAATTATACGAGAAGGGTAAACTAAATTTGGTGTACCAGCATCAAAAAGAGTTCCATATGTCCCTTCATTTATATAAAGTTTTTGTTTTTTTCTAAGATTTACTTTTACAATTGTAGAACCACTTTCAGCAACTATTGCTCTACCAGGTTCACATAATAATTCTGGAAGTTTTTCTAATTTTAAATTAGCCAAACCTTTTTTTATTTCTTCAAAATAATTTTCTAAAGATTGAGGCACTAGATCAGGATAGATGGCTGGAAAGCCACCACCAATATTAATATAATCAGGAACAATTTTTGTTTTTCTTATTATGTTCCCGACTTCTACAATTCCTTTTGTATAAGAAATTGGGTGCATACACTGAGAACCAACGTGAAAACTTAAGCCAATTTTTTTTGCATATTGTTTTGTTAATCTTAATAATCCAGTAGCTTCAGAAGCTATTGCACCAAATTTTTTAGATAAATCTATTTCTGCATGCTCATTTGAAACAGCAATTCTTATAAATAATTCAAGATCTTTCGCATGGTTGGTTGCTTCGATAATTTTAATTAATTCATCTTTAGTATCTAACGAAAAAGCTTTAATATTATAGTTGAAATAAGCCTCGTTAATACTTTCTCTGCTTTTAACTGGGTGCATATAAGAGCATTTTGCATTTGGATTGATTGCTCTTATATCTTTAATTTCCTGAATAGAGGCCACATCAAAATTTTCAATGCCACTTTCAACTATCGTTTTTAAAACCTCAGGATGAGAGTTAGTTTTAACAGCATATAGAACCTTACCAGGAAATTTATTTCTAAAATAGGTAGTAGCCAATTGTATAGATTTTTTTCTAATACAATAAATTGGTTTTTCCGGCTTTAGTTGACTTACAAGCTCATCAACGTTTTTAAATTTTTGCATTTATATGGCTCCAAAAAAATTTAATAAAAAAAAGTTTCTAAAAAAACTTAAAAACTTTCATATAAATTATGCAATTAAGGTAATAATTAATTAATGTAAAGCAAATAATGTGAGTTGTAATATTTAAATTAATACCCATATCAATCGAATGGTTGAGCTAGCTAATTTAAAAAAATTAAGTGATTTTGATAATAAATCCTTACTAATTGTTGATGATGATAATCCCTTTAGAGATAGACTTGCAAGAGCTATGGAAAAAAAAGGTTTTCAGGTTTTTCAAGCTGAGAGTGTACAAAAAGGTATAAAGACCGCTAAAGAGAATAAACTAGGATTTGCAGTAGTTGACTTAAGGTTAGCTGATGGAAATGGACTTGAGGTTGTGAAAGAAATACAAATCTCCAACCCGATAAGTAGAATTATTATGTTAACTGGTTATGGTAATATACCAACGGCTGTAGCGGCAATTAAAGAAGGAGCAATTGATTACTTGGCAAAACCAGCAGATGCAGAGGATGTTGAGAAAGCATTATTTGCTGATCCACAAAAAAAAGCTGAACCGCCAGAAGATCCAATGTCAGCGGATAGAGTTAAATGGGAGCACATTCATAGAGTTTTTGAATTATGTAATAGAAATGTTTCAGAAACAGCTAGAAGACTTAAGATGCACAGAAGAACCCTACAAAGAATCTTGTCTAAAAGATCCCCTAGATAAATTTTCTAAACTTAATAATTTGTTTTGATAACACTGCAAGAATTAAAATTTTATAAATTTCAATAAGCAAAAATGGTTGAGCACCCACTAAGAAGACTTGTTTAAAACTTTTATCCAAACCCATATAATTCCACAACCCTAACAATCCAAAAATGTAAGCAACACTTACAGAAAATAATAAATATATAAATATAATTACTGGATCATTTTTTACTTTTATCATTCCTGCAAAAAAAGCTGTTAAAATAAATCCAATTAGATACCCACCGGTTGGACCCATTAGATAGGCAACGCCCCCACCCTTTGCAAAAACTGGCAAACCTAACGATCCTTCAAGTAAATACAATACTACAGTCGCTGCTGCCAATTTATACCCCAAGACCATTCCAAGAAATAATACCACAAAGGTCTGCATTGTT
>JABMNQ010000136.1 GCA_013204495.1 Candidatus Pelagibacter sp. | reverse complement strand
TTTGTTGTTTATGCGGCAAAAATAATTTGTAAATCAAAAGCAGACCACCTTTTATTTATTAAAATATAAACTCATATAAGAAATAATTATTCGTGTTAGGAACGATTCACCTACAGAGTTTATTTATTTTTATTTTATTAAAATTAATTATTGCAAAAATATTGTTTTGCTTCTAACTGACATTATTCCTACAAATTTATGTCTAACAATACTACAATACAAAACTTAAAAAATGTTCCTACCAAAACTTTAGATTGGGCCACTATTCAAAAGGACATGAAGAATAAGCTAGGTAGCGATATATACAAAAGTTGGCTTAGAAAAATAGATTTTGTTGAAGAGATGAATAATTACATCTTACTTTCTGTTTCAACTAGATTTTTAAGAGATTGGATTACTTCAAGATACCTTGATCAAATTTTACAAATTGTAAAACTTTATAAAAAAGATTTAACAAGAATAGAATTTAAAATTATTGAAAAAAATTCTGAAAATGAGGATGAAAAAAATATTGACAAATCTGCAAATAGCGAAAATGTATCTTTTATTAAAGATACATACCTTCAATATAATAGAATTGATCAAAATAAAAGATTTGATAATTTTATAACAGGTACGAGTAATAAATTAGCTTACGAAGCGTCTTTAAAAGTTTCAGAAAATATTTCACACTATAATCCACTTTATATTTATGGTGGCGTTGGTATGGGTAAAACTCATTTGTTAAATTCTATAGGACTTTCGTTGAAGGAAAAACATAAGGTTATGTTTATTTCAGCAGAAAGATTTATGTATCAGTTTGTTAAATCAATAAAATCTAACGATATGGTAAAGTTTAAAGAGTATTTTAGAAATACTGACATACTATTAATTGATGATATTCAGTTCATGAATGGTAAAGAGGCGATGCAAGAAGAGTTTTTTCACACATTCAATGCATTGCTTGATAAAGGTTCACAGGTAATAATCTCTGCAGATAGAGCCCCAAATAAATTATCCAGAATTCAAGATAGAATTAAATCACGATTTGCAGGAGGCTTAGTAGTTGATATTCAAAAACCAGATTATGAACTTAGAAGTAAAATTGTTAAGCAAAAAACAGAAGAGCTTAATGTTTTTTATTCTAATCAAATAAATATTTCTGACGAAATACAAAAGTTTATTAGTACAGAAATTACAACAAGCATTAGAGAGTTAGTTGGTGCCATTAATAGAGTTGTCTCTTTTTCAAGAATATATAATAAAGTTCCAAATTTATCAGAAGTTAAAATAGTTTTAAAAGATTTGTTAAATATTGGTGAAAACAAAGTCACGATTGATCTAATTCAATCGACTGTATGCAAATTCTTTAAAATTAGTAAGAATGAGATGCTATCTTCAAGAAGATCTAGATATCTTGTTAGACCAAGACAGACAGCAATTTATTTAACAAAGATACTAACTTCAAAATCTTTACCAGAAATTGGGAGGGAATTTTCCAATAGAGATCACACAACAATTATCCATTCTGTTAAAACAATTGAAAAATTGAAAGAAAAAGACCCAGAGATGACCAACAATATTAATAACTTAAAAAATCAGATATTGTATAATAATGAAAATGAAATTTAACGTTAATCAACAAGATCTTCAACAAGCTCTGAGTTATTGTCAGGGAGTAATTGAAAAGAGAAGCACACTTCCAATCCTATCAAACGTTTTATTAAATGCGAGTAATTCAAATTTAACAATTACAGCTACTGATTTAGATTTAATATTCATTCATCAAATTAATAATGTTGAAGTAATTGAGGAAGGGAATACGACCACAACCTCTTCAATTATGTATGACATCATAAGAAAATTTTCTTCAGGAAAAAAAATTAATCTATCCTTAACAGATGTTAGTAAGCTTCAGGTTGAGTCTGAAAAATCTGTCTTTAATTTGAATTGTATCAGCGCTTCAGAATTTCCTTTGACTGATGAAAATTTTAATCAAAATGAGTTTATAATAAAATCAAAACAGTTATTAAAATTATTAAATAAATGTAAATTTTCAGTTTCTAATGATGAAACCAGACATTATCTAAGTGGAATTTTTTTACATCAAACTAAAATAGAAGATAAAAACTTTTTAACTGCAGCTGCTACAGACAGTCATAGAATGTCCATATCCAAAATAAGATTAGATCAAAAAATAGATTTTGAACCAATAATACTACCTAAAAAAACAATTTTCCAATTATGCTCTTTATTAGAGAGTTATGATGGAGATGTTAAAATTTCAAATGTTAAATCTAAAATTAAATTTGAGTTAAATAATAGTATTTTAATTTCTAAGTTAATTGACGGAAAATTTCCAAATTATATTCAAGTAATACCAAAAAATAACCAAAAAAAATTAGAAATAGATTTGAAGCTATTCTTAAATTCAGTAGATAGAGTTGCGTCAGTTTCATTAGATAAAAAAGATGGTGTGAAATTTAATTTATCGAAAGATGTTTTAAATTTATCAGTTAACAATGCTAACAGTGGTGATGGAAAAGAAAGTTTAACTGTTAAGTTTGATCATGATTTAGAAATTAGTTTTAACTCAAGATACTTAATTGATGTTGCGTCACAACTTGATGGAGATAAAATAGAAATTTTCTTTAATGACACAGGCTCTCCTGCATTAATTAAAGACCCAGGTGACTTTGACAGTATATTCGTTATAATGCCTATGAAGGGCTAATTTAAAGCGTTCAGCTCGGTATAAATAGCATTCTCTAGTTTTTTTAGAAAAACTTCTTTTTCCAGACCAGGTTCAATTGGTTCCAAAATAGAGACTGTTAAAATTGTGCCAATTTTTTTAGCACCTTTTTTAGGCCAAGTATTTCCAGAATTAATTGCTATTGGTTGGCATGATATTTTTAATTTTTCATAAATTCTACTTGAACCCTTCTTAAAAGGTGTTCGTTCATCAGGTTGCAACCTTGTTCCTTGTGGAAAAATTATTAAGGGTCTTTCTGAAGAATTAATTTGTTTTGATATATCGTCAAAAAATCCAAGGTTTTCTTTTGTTACTTTGTTTCTTTTGATTGATATTGAGCCAATTTTTTTTAGATACCAACCAAATATGGGTATCATTAATAATTCTTTTTTTAGAATAAAAACAGGAGAATTAAAAATTGTTTGTAAAAAAAAAGTTTCAAACATTGATTGATGTGAGGCTGCAATAAAAAACTTTCTATTATTAATAATATTTTCTTTACCTTTGATAACTATTTTTGTTGATAAAAAAAATTGTAAGCAAAAAGAGGTCCAATAACCCATAATCCTTCCTCCAAATAAAACTATTTTTTTAGGAAGAAATATTGCTGGTAGGAATATTAAGGAAATAAAAATAATTCCTATAAAAAAGAATAGAGAAAATAAAAAATTTCTTGTCATTTTAATCAAAAACTAAATTAATTCTTCTAGCTTTTGTCTTTTTTTAATAACGTTGATTTTAGATCCTTTGATTAATACTTCTGCTGCTTTCGGTCTAAGATTGTAATTTGAGCTTAAGGACATACCATAAGCTCCGGTATCGCACATGACAATAAGGTCTTTTTCGTTTAGTTTTTGGAATTTTTTTAAAGTTGTAAATTTATCTGTGCTTTCACAAATTGGTCCAACAAACTCGTAAATTTTTTTTGAAACTTGGTTGGTTTTTATTACTGGCAAAGTTTTATGGTTTGCACCATATAATGCTGGCCTCATAAGATCATTCATTGCAGCATCTAATATAATAAAATCTTTTTTTTCATTTTCTTTTATATAAAGAACTTTAGAAATAAGCGATCCTATATTTCCAACTATTGATCTACCTGGTTCAAATATAATTTTAGACTTATGGTCTTTTAGAAATTTATTTATAGCCATATTGTATTTTTGGTAGTTGAGTTTTTTATTAGTTTTTTCATAAGATATTCCCATTCCACCGCCAAGATCAATAAATTCAAAATTGTAATTACTTCTTTTAATAATTTTATTAATAACATTTAACATTTTTTTATAAGGCTTATGATCCAAAATTTGACTACCAATGTGAACACTTAAGCACTTTAGTTTTATATTTTTCGACAATTTTGCATAATCGACAAGATCAAAAAATACTTTTTCATCTACACCAAATTTATTTTCTTTTTTGCCTGTAGAAATTTGTTTTAATGTTTTGGCATCTGTATTTGGATTTAATCTAATACCTATATTAACAGTTATTTTTTTGCTTTTTGCAATTCTTTCAATTTCGACAATTTCACTTTTAGATTCAGCATTTATTAGTAAAATTTTTTTATCTATAGCAAAACCTATTTCAGTAACTGTTTTACCAACACCAGAAAAAACTATTTTTTTGGGCTCTATACCAGCCTTAAGTGCCACCATTAATTCACCCATCGAAACTACATCTGCGCCTAATCCTAATTTTCTAATTTCCTTAATTAAATTTACATTAGTATTAGATTTGATTGCAAAGCATATTAAAGGAGAAAATGATTTAAAATTATTCTTAAAATTATTTATATTATCTTTTAATTTTTTGTATGAATAGCAATATGTAGGTGTTCCAAATTTTTTAGCAATATCTTCAATTTTAATTTTTTCTACGGAGAGATTATTGTTAATATATTTCATTAATCAATAGATTTGGGGAAAACCATTTCATTTCCATCATATTGTGGATCTCCTTTTTTTCCACAAGAGAATAACAAAGAACAAAATATACAAATTAAGATTAACTTTTTTATCATTTTATGCTTTCTTATATTTCATTATCATTTTTTTAATATTATCAAAAGATGTTCCACCATAAGATTTTTTTGAATTTACAGAGTATTTTATATTAAATACCTTTAATACTTCGCTTGTAAGCTTTGGTTCTATTTTTTTTAACTCATCAATACTTAGTTCATTTAATTTTTTATTTTTCTTTTCTGCAAAATTAACAATTGTAGCTGTAGTTTGATAAGCTTTTCTAAATGGCATCGAGTGATTTTTAACAAGATAATCAGCTAAATCTGTAGCTGTGATATAGCCTGAATTTGCAAGATCTAGCATTTTTTGCTTATTGGGTTTTAAATTTTTTAAAACCTCATTTAGAATTGCAATACAATTATTAAGTATCTCATTAGATTTAAATAATATTTCTTTATCATCCTGAAGATCTTTAAAATAAGATATTGGAAGGCCTTTTAGTATTGTTAGCATTGAGAATAAATTTCCATAAGTTGAGCCTGTTTTTCCTCTTAAATATTCTAATAAATCAGGGTTTTTCTTTTGAGGCATTATTGAAGAACCTGTAACAACTTTATCCGAAAGAATAATTAAATTGAAAGCATCAGAGTTCCAAATAATGAGCTCTTCAGCTATTCTCGAGATATGCATAGAGCAAACAGAAACACTATATAAAAAATCTAAAACAAAATCTCTATCCGCTACTGTATCTATAGAATTGTTGGTTGGTCTCTTAAAGCCTAATTTTTTTGAAGTAAAATTTCTATCAATATTAAAAGAAGTGCCAGTCAACGCTGCAACCCCCAAGGGACACTCTGATAAACTTTCTAAGTTATATGAAAATCTTTTTTTATCTCTAGTGAACATTTCCACATAAGCCATTAAATAATGGGCAAATGAAACTGCTTGAGCATTTTTTAAATGCGTAAATCCTGGCATTATAGTTTCGATATTTTTTTCAGAAAGTTTAAGAATTGTTTTTATAATAATATCTAAATTTTTATTAATTTCTTTAGTCGCAGAAGTGGTCCACATTTTAAAATCAGTGATAACCTGATCATTTCTAGATCTTGCGGTATGAACATAACCAGCCTCTTCACCTATAATTTCGAATAATCTTTTTTCGATATTCATATGAATATCTTCATATTTTTTATTAAATTCAAATTTATTTTTTAATATCTCTTTTTCAATTTTACCCAATCCATAAATTATTTTATTTTTAATTTTAAAAGTAATAATTTTTTGTTTAAAAAGCATCTCTACATGGGCAATAGACCCTAAAATATCTTCTTTAAAAAGTTTTTTATCAATATCTATCGAGTTACCAACTTTTTGAAATAATGTGGATGCATCTTTTTTTATTCTTGAGCCCCATATTGCCGTATTGTTTTTATTTTTTACCATGATAATTAATTATACATATTTAGTATGAAATTATTTATAATATTTATTTATCTAATTACTAGCACCTTTAGCCATGCTGAGGAAAAACCAGATATAAAAAATTTGATTTTAACTGAAAATCCAAAAATATATGAAGATATAATATTTAAGGATGCAAGACAGAATGATGTTAATTTAGAGCATTTTAAAGGCAAGTTGTTAATATTGAATTTTTGGGCTACTTGGTGCGCCCCTTGCAGGGAAGAAATGCCATCACTTGACAGTCTACAGTCAAATAGCAACCTGGATAATCTAAAGATTTTTCCAATAAATATTGGTCAAGAAGATATTTTAAAATCAGAATCTTTTTTTAATGAACTAAATATTAAAAATTTAGACATTTACTTTGATTCTCCAATTACCCTAGCTAAAAAATTTTCTTTAAGAGGGGTTCCGACAACAATTTTTTTTAATAAAGAAGGTAAAGAATTTGCTCGTATAATAGGATCAATAGATTTTAATGATGAAAAATTTATTAAATGGTTAAAATTTTATAATTAATTTTTAAAGAAATAAGCAAAGCAAACTAAAACAAGTATCGCCATGAATTGTAGCAGCACTCTAAGTTGCATCAATTTATTAGAATATTTTTTACTTGTTTCACCTCCTTTAAAAAGCGTTCCCAAACCTAAGATTAGCACTACAGCAACTACTATTAAAAGAACTATGCCAAGGATTTTTACCAATGTTTCAGAAATCATATTTATATTGTAGAGTGTTTTTTTAATATTAAAACATAATAAAATATCTATGGCATTTTGCCTAACAACGACAATTATAAAACCTGAAAAAGATATACCAATTAAACATGCCGTTATTTTACTGCATGGATATGGTGGAGATGGAAAGGATATAAGTATGCTAACATTAAATTGGAAAAGGTTTTTACCTAATGTTATTTTTTTATGCCCAAATGGACATGAGAAATGTGAGATTAACCCAAGCGGTTATCAGTGGTTTGATCTAACCAGAGATGATCCAGAATATATTCTAGAACAGTCTAAAAAAGCAGAAATAAAACTGCATCAATTTATTGAAGAAATTAAAAAAAAATATGATTTAAAAAATTCACAAATCTGTTTATCAGGTTTTAGCCAAGGATGTATGATGTCTATAAATTTGGGGTTAACTAGTAATGAAAATTATAATTGCGTTGTTGGATTTTCAGGAAAAATAATTAATCAAGAAGATCTCAAAAAAAGAAAAAAATCTACAACAAAAATGCTTTTATTGCATGGAGACAAAGATGCCGTTGTTTCTCCTACTTTTTTGTTGGAAGCTAAAGATTTTTTAATTAGAAATAATATTGAAGTAGAGACAAAAATGATTGAGAATTGCGAACACCATATTCCGGTTGAAGCCTCAAGTGCAGCACTAAATTACATAAAAAATAGTTTTAATATTTAAAAAATTTTATTCATTGATAAAATAATATTTTTCAGTTAGAATTTTTACTAATGATTTTTAGTGATCAAAATTTGTCTTTAGAAAAATGTCCAGCTTTAGTGTTAAATGCTGACTATAGGCCTTTAAGCTATTACCCCTTATCTCTATGGAGCTGGCAAGATACGATCAAATCAGTTTTTTTAGATAGAGTTTCTATAGTTAGTAATTATGATAAAATTGTTAGAAGCCCATCATTTAATATGAGGTTACCAAGTATAATCGCTTTAAAAAGTTTTATAAAACCGCAGATTTACCCCAGCTTTACAAGGTTTAATGTATTTTTAAGAGATAAATTTTCATGTCAATATTGTGGAAGTGGTGAAGAGCTAACTTTTGATCACTTACTTCCTAGGTCTAAAGGTGGACAGACGAATTGGGATAATGTCGTAACAGCTTGTTCCTCATGCAATGTAATAAAAGGTGGTAGGTTATTAAAAAATTCCGATATGACTCTTAATCAGGAGCCCTATCAACCCTCGGCTGAAGACTTACATAAAAACGGCAAACATTTTCCTCCAAACTTTCTACACAAAAGTTGGATGGATTATTTGTACTGGGATGTTGAGTTGGAAGCTTAATTATATCTTTTCGGATATGCTAATTGCTATCTTTGAGCCAGTTTTAATTATTTTGTCCAAAATTGAATACATTCCCTTTTTTGTTGCTCCTTCTTGGTAAGCTATATTTTTATGGTGCAATTCGTCTTCTCTAAATTTAATTATTTTTTCTTTTAATTTTTTTTCATCATTCTGCAGTTCTTTGATTTGGCTTAAATAATGTTCGTCAATTACTTCTTCAACTGATGCTGTACAAAGCATAGCTGCTTTTTTCCCTAGTATAGTAGAGCCAAAGCCAAGTCCTACACCAAGCATATCCCATAAGGGCAAAAATTTAGTAGGCTCAATATTTCTTTTTTTGATTTCATTTTCAAAATAATCACAATGTTCTTTTTCGTGAATTTTCATTTTCTCAATTTTCTTTTTTAAATCATCATCTTTTACGAGTGTATTTAACGCTAGTAATTGACCTTCGTAGATTTTTATTGCACCCCGCTCTCCTGCGTGGTCCACTCTGATGAATTCTTTGACTCTATTTTTATTTGTTTTTTTCATAACTTAAAAAAATTTTTATTATTATAACACTTATTATTAATGAGATAAAAATATTAATAGTTGCAAGAGATAAACCAAAGATTTTAAAAGTTACATCCTTACAACTTACTGTTTTTTGCTTTAATTCACTTAAAAGAGATTCTTTTGTTAAATTAACACTTGTGGAATTTAGATCACAAACTAATGATTCTTTAATAAATCCCTGCTCTATTCCAAAATGATAACCGGATATTACGAAAGCACTAATAAATATCAAAATTAGCATTATTAAAAATAATTTTTCAAACCTTTTTAACAATAAAAAAATTAAAATAGTTATTATTGAAGCAGTATATGGAATTCTTTCAATTAAACAAAGATTGCATGGTTGGTGTCCCAATACATATTGAATAAAGTATGCTGATAAAATTGCAAAAATACTAAATACCAATATTAGTTTAAGGAGGGTGTCTCGTTTAAGTGTATTCATTTTATTTGACAATAAAATATATCACTGCAAAAATTAATACAATTAGAACGCCTAAAAGAGTAAACCATTTGGCAGCATTGGTTTTCATAAATCTATTAAAAGTATCACCAAATTTATAAGACAAATAAGAAACAATAAAAAATCGCAATCCTCTAGAAATTAAACAAATTAAAAAAAATATAAAAAGATTAAATCCAATCATACCACTTGTTATAGTAAAAACCTTAAATGGAAGAGGTGTGAAACCAGCAAGAAATAGGGTGGCAAGCCATATGTAAAGGCCACTTCCTTTTGATAAGCTTTCTTTTAAGTTAATAAGCTTCTCCTCGTAGCCATAAAATTCGACAACACTCATTCCAATTTCAAAGAAATATAAGCCTATAAAATAACCTAATACTCCTCCCAGCACAGAAAAAAGTGTTGCGATCAAAAAAACTTTTAAATAATCATTTTTTTTGGCAATTACCATTGGCACAATCATAACGTCTGGTGGAATAGGAAAAAAAGAACTTTCCGCAAAAGACATAAGTGCAAGAAATATTTTGGATCTCTTGTGAGCAGCAAGTTTTAAAGATTTTTCATACAATTCGTTAAACATTTTTTTGGTTTTAATATAAATTAAGTTCTTATACTATTTAATTATATAGTTATAATAATGATAATTCAGGGCGAATGGCGGAACTGGTAGACGCGCACGACTCAAAATATGCATCAGAGTCTCTTTTACCTAGTAATCATTAAGGTTTTTTAAAATCTAGCTGTCTTACACAACTCTTACACAAAGTGGATGACTTGTT
>JABMNQ010000135.1 GCA_013204495.1 Candidatus Pelagibacter sp. | reverse complement strand
TTAGATTTTAAAAGTGCAGGGTACACATCTTGGAAGTTAGAGTAGTTATGGTTTGTAAAGTTATCAGCACCAAAACAAGTATGAAGAGTGACTTTATTTAACTCTTCAGGACTTAACTGAGCACAAACTAAGTCTACTAATCCAACCATGTCTTTTAAAACTTTTCCAGTTTTATCGATTTTCATTGCGTAAGTTGCTTCAGTCATATCCATGCCAACTTCAGTAGCTCCAGACGCTATACATTTTTTAACATCTTTTGCACATTCATTAACAAGATCTTTTATGAACTCTTCTTTTGAGTATCCTGGAATTTCATCTTTATAAACTAATGAAACTGCAGAAGGAGAAATTACCGTAGCTTTAAATGCTTTCTTTGAATATTTTTTCAAAGTTGAAAGCCATTCATCACCATAGTGTACAAATTTAAAAGGGGTTTGTTCTTTTTGAAGAACAGCCATTTCTCTAGCATGATGACCTTCAAATTCAATTGTAAATCCCTTTCGTCCTGATTGATTTGCTTTTCCCAATTTAATAAATCCTTTTTCTAAAAAATAAGTTAAAAAATTAGGTTTTTCTACTTCTCCTGTTGTGATGATAGGATTAGCATCTATTTTTTCATATTCGGTAACTACATCTTTAATTTCAGCATCAATTAATTTATCCAACTCTGGTTTTTTTAAATTACCATCATCAAATGCATTAAAAGCTTCTTGTAGTTTAGGGGATCTCGGTAAACTGCCTACTGGTGTTTGTTTTATCATTTTTTCCTTTTTTAGTGCTTCGACATATGTCAGGCGCACAATTTAGTTAAATGCCCTTCTTAATTGATTTACGCTTTGTCTCCGTATTCAGTCATGTGTTTTGGAATTCTTTTATTTTTTCCATACATAAAGTGATTTTCCATATTCTCTCTGTATTTGCTTGCTGACACAGTTAAACCAATCGACTCTGCTACTTCCCTAATCAACATTGGGTTTGCTCCACAACATACTCCTAGATAATTAATACCTAATGCATAAGCATCTTTTGCAAATTTACCTATTTCATATCTATT
The DNA here is from genome assembly GCA_013204495.1 of Candidatus Pelagibacter sp. Lineage (GTDB taxonomy): Bacteria > Pseudomonadota > Alphaproteobacteria > Pelagibacterales > Pelagibacteraceae > Pelagibacter. The sequence goes on along the minus strand of JABMNQ010000135.1, from coordinate 2,806 downwards.
ACAAAAGTGTGGGTCTAATGCTGTTGGAAACGTTCTTCCATGTGGCGATGGGCAAGCACAATTACTTCTGTCCGGTAGATTAAAAAATGTTGGAAAGTCTTCATTGGTTCTATAAGGAATGGGTAAAGCTCCAACGTGGCATTTAACTGCTTCTCTAATTTCTTTTAAAAAAGGAAACATCGTAGCTGGTCCTCTAAAACAATTTAAACCAACAACATCTGCTCCCAGTTGTTCAAGTTCTTTACATGTATCAACAACAGATTTTCCATCTCTCATTTTATTTTCACCCATTGGAGATATGGTTAACACAGTTGGCAAACCTGTTTTTTTCATTACTTCTAAAGCTTTGAAAGCCTCTTCAGCATAATAAAAAGTTTCACCTATTAACATATCGGCACCTTCTTCAGCAGCCCAACCAACCATCTCTGTAAACATTCCTTCAACTTCTTTTTGAGATTGAAGATCATTATGTTTCCAAATATTTGAATTTGAAATATTACCTGCCATCAAATTTGGTTTAGATCCTTTAGGGGTATCTAAGGCTACTTTTTTTGCAATTTTTAGCGCTGATCTATTTAATGGTTCAAGAAGTTCTTCTTTTCCAATAACACGCATTTTTTCTCTATGCCCATTATAAGTAAAAGCTTCAACAATATCAGATCCTGCGTGTTGAAATTCTCTGTGTAAATTTTCTAACACTTCTGGATGATCTAAAGACACCATCGGAACAAATTCTCCTGATGACATGTAGCCACGTCTTTCTATTTCAAACAAAAAACCTTCAGCACAAATAACCGGTCCTTTATCTAATCTGTCTTTTAAAATATTTTCACTCATTTATTTTCTCCAAATTAATGGAGAAAAGTTGTTAAAAGAACTAACAAGAGGGTTAAAATCTTTAACTCCTTTTCTCCTTTTTAGTGCTTAAGCAAATGCAGGGCGCACAATACGGTTCAAATACCCGGCTTGATTTTATAAAAGATAAAAAAAAACCACCTGTCTAAAGCTGTGGTTGAAGCGTCGCTTTAGCAGGATTTATAACGCGCTCTGCAATTTAACTTAACTCAGCGCAAATACATATGACTACTTATTTCGATAACTGTCAAATTAAATAATAAATAAGAAAATATCTACTAACTTTACCAATCGTGACTAAGATTAAAAATTCTATAAACTTAACCCTAAGCAGTCCTGCAACTAATGTTAAAGGATCTCCAATAATTGGCACCCAGGCAAATAATAACGACCATTTTCCAAATTTATTAAACCACCTTGATGAGTTTTCAATTTGCTTTCCTTTAAAAGGAACCCATTTTTTTATTGTAAGATTTCTTGAATAAAATCCTAGGATCCAGTTAATAATAGAGCCCATAACATTCCCAAAACTTGCAACAATTAACAATAATAAATTATCATAATTAGATGTTGCAATTAAGCCAGCCAACATAAGCTCCGATGATAGAGGTAAAATTGTTGCTGCTAAAAATGATATTGAAAATAAAGATAAATAAATCATGAAAGTTTTAAGTTAGTCTTAAAACCAACGTATCATTCCAATCATACCTGCTATAGCATAAAAAAATTGTAATAAAAGAATCCCTTTATGATGACCTCTATAAGCCCAAATACCAATTAAAATTGAAGATAATAATAATAGACAAAAGCCAGGAAATTCAATCCCAATATTCAATGCGACAAACAATGAATATAAAATAGCAGTAATAACCCCCGCCCATTCAAAAAATTTGTTATTCATTGTTTAAATTTTAAACTTCTTTTTTAATCTAAATCTTTACTGCAGAACACTTCTTAGAACAATACTTAACTCTTTCCCAATTTAATTTCCATTTCTTACGCCATGCAAAAGGCTTTTTACAGGTAATACATATTTTAAATGGTAAATTTTCTTTCTTCATGAAATAGTATTTTTTTTAATAAATTTATCAGCTTCTGATAAAATTAATTTTTTTCTCTCCTCTTTCATTTTATCAAAAACACTAACCATCATGGAAAGTCTTGGGTTCTTTAAAAAAAATTCTCTATTTCGATCAATAAACCTCCAATATAATCCGTCCATAATATTACACCAGTCACCCTTTTTAAAATCCATCATCTTTAAAATATAACTTGATCCGCAAATATAAGGTTTGGTTGCAAATATTCCTCCATCACTAAACAGTCCCATTCCATAAACGTTTGGAACCATTACCCAGTCAGAAGAATCTACAAACATCTCCATAAACCACTTATATGCATAAATTGGTTTTACCTCACAAAGGTTCATAATATTTGATAAAATCATTAATCTTTCAATGTGATGCGACCAACCATATTTTAATGCATTAGTAATTGCATGATCCAGTGGAGGCAATCCAGTGGTACCCTCATACCAAGAGGATTTCATCTTTCTATTTTGTTTAAAGAAATTTTTAGTCTCCATTTGTTCACTATAATTTTGATAAATTCCTCTCATAAATTCTCTCCAGCCAATTATTTGTCTAATGTAACCTTCGAGAGAATTGAGCTTGATATTATTTTTTTTATGAAATTCTAAAATTTTCTCAATGACAAGCTCTGGCGTTATTAGACCCAGGTTTAAATAAGGACTTAACACACTATGAAATAATATATTATCTTTTTGATCAACTGCATCCTCATAATCGCCAAATAAATTAGACTTTTCTTTGATAAAAAAATTCAATAATTTTTTTACATCCTCAAGTTCTGTTGCAAACCAAAAATCATCTACATTTCCAGGATGGTTTGTAAATAATTTTTCAATAATAGGCTTTAATTTTTTTGTGTG
>JABMNQ010000134.1 GCA_013204495.1 Candidatus Pelagibacter sp. | reverse complement strand
AGTGGGTATCTCTCATTTGTTAAAATTTAATTTAGAAACATTTTTTTTAGGAACTATTTTTATTTATTTTATTGTTAGTCTTTATGATTCTTACCAGCTTAATTTTTTAGGCGGCGTGTTTCCATTGGGAATATCAGTTATTATGTTTGTTACTATGACATACACTTTATTTTTTAATAAAAAATGGCTTTCAAAAGCGATTAATTCAAATTACAGTTCTGAAGACACTAAAGATTTATTTTTGGCCTTCTCATGGATAGTCGGTCTAATTGTTTTAGTGTCGTTTTTTGGATTTGTTATTGGTTTGGTGATTTTCTTTATTAGCTTAATAAAAAAGAAAACTGACTCAAGTTGGAGTAAAATTTTAACATTAACGTTTTCAGCAATCGTTTTTATGCTAATCTTATCTCATTATATGACTCTGGATTTTCCAAGTGGCTTGTTGCAATACCTCGTTAAACTCCCATGGCCTTTTAATTAAAATGAGCGATCAAATTAAAATTCCTTGTCTATTTATGCGCGGAGGGTCATCCAAGGGTCCTTATTTTTTAAAATCTGATTTACCTGACGATATAAAAAAAAGAGACAAAATTTTGTTAGCTGCCATGGGATCACCTGATGTAAATCAAATAGATGGTCTGGGTGGAGCCAATCCCGTAAAAAGCAAAGTTGCCATTGTTTCAAAGTCAAATGAAGAGGGAATTGACGTGGATTATCATTTTGCTCAAGTTAAAATTGATGAGCCAATCGTAGACACCAAGCCATCTTGCGGAAATATGCTAGTGGGAGTGGGTCCTTTTTCAATTGAAAGAGGATTGGTAGAAGCTCAAGAAGGCACAACAAGAGTTGTGATTAGAGACGTTAATACAGGAATGAAAATAGAAGAGCTTGTTAGAACACCCAATAAAAAAGTTTCTTACGAAGGAGATCTGAAGATTGATGGAGTTCCCAACAAAGGATCACCAGTTGAAGTTAGATTTATCGATTCAATTGGCTCTAAAACAAAAAAATTATTTCCCACAGGAAATAAAATTGACAAGATTAATGGTATTGAGTGCAGCTTTGTTGATGCGGCTATGCCAGTAGTTTTTTTTAGAGCTAAAGATTTTGGCATTACAGGAAATGAGTCACATACAGAGTTAAATCAAAATCAAAAATTAATTGATGACATGAATAAAATAAGAATTGAATTAGGAAAACGCGTTGGCTTTGGCGACGTTACCAAATCTGTTATTCCAAAAATTGCTCTAGTGTCCAAAGCAGACAAAGGAAGTATTAAATCAAGATATTTTATGCCGTGGAGTTGTCACAATGGTTATGCGATTACAGGATCCATTGCTTTAGCTGCAGCAGCAAAATCGAAAGGAACAATTTGTTCTGAATTTTACAATGACTACTCCCCAAATGGAAATTTTGAAATAGAACATCCAACAGGAGTATCCAAAGTTAAATTGGAAATTAAATATGAAAATGATGAAATAGTTGACTTGATTGCAGGAACTATTCGTCATGCAAGATTAATTATGTCTGGAGAAGTTCACGTCCAAAGAAGTTTAATTGAATAATGAACCTGCTTTTAAAAAATAAAAAATGCATTGTCACAGGAGCCAGCCAAGGTTTAGGTAGAGCAATCGCCACCCTTTTGGCTGCAGAACAATGCGATCTAGTATTGGTTGCTAGAAGAAAAAAACCACTAGAAGAAGTTCAAAAACTAATAAGCAAAAAATACAATTCAAAAGTTTTTATTTTATCTATAGATGTAACTTCTAAAAATGCGGAAACTAAAATTATAGATTTTGCATTAAAAAAATTAGGCTCTATAGATGTTTTGGTTAATTCCGCAGGTGGTTCAAGACCAACTACTTGGGATGCACCAGAAAGTTTCTGGGAAGAGGGGATGAACTTAAACTTTACTGCTTTAAGAAAACTTACAACAAAAATAATCCCTATAATGAAAAAAAATAAGTGGGGTCGTGTCATTAATATTACTGGCTCTGTTGAACCTAGAGAGGTTAATGTGGCCAACGCGGCAAAGTCAGCCGTGCATGCTTGGGCAAAAGGACTTTCAAGAGTTGTTGCGGCTAATGGCATAACTATTAACTCAATATCTCCAGGTCGATTGAATACAGAGCAAATTTTAAAAAGAAGACATCCAGATCCTAAAGAGAGAAAAAAATTTATTAAAGAAAATATACCCATTGGTTACTTCGGAGAACCAGAGGATTTGGCTTGTTTAGCCGTTTTTTTAAGCTCACCCGTAGCAAGATATATCACAGGGGAGCTCTTTCATGTTGATGGAGGAATGAAAAGATTTGCACATTAAGTACCTTTTATTATTGCAAATCTTTTTCTTTAATACTATCAAGCTGTCTCATGAAAAGTAAAGATACATATAAATCCCTAGATACCTTGGATGTTAAAGGTAAAAAATACCAGTTTTACAATTTGCAAAAAGCGGAAAAAAATGGT
>JABMNQ010000133.1 GCA_013204495.1 Candidatus Pelagibacter sp. | reverse complement strand
GGTTTTGAGCAGATGGATTATGCCTTAGATCAAGGTGTAAATTTTTGGGATACTGCAGAGCTTTATTCTGTCCCCCCAAAAGAAGAGACCTATGGTCATACCGAAATTATAATTGGTAACTGGTTTAAAAAAACAGATAAAAGAGACAAAGTTATTTTAGCAACTAAAGTTGCTGGGCCTATGAGGGCCTACTTAAGAGGTGGTGGAAATAATTACGGAATAGAAAAAATGACTGAAGCTGTAAATGATAGCTTAAAAAGATTGCAAACAGATTACATTGATCTTTATCAGTTACATTGGCCAGAGAGAAATACCAATATGTTTGGAAGGTTAGGCTATGAGCATAAAGATAATGGTGAATGGAATAAATTTGAAGATGTTTTGGGTAATTTACAAAAATTTGTTGATGCCGGTAAAATTAGAGAAGTGGGATTATCTAATGAAACACCTTGGGGTGTCTCAAAATTTTTAGAATTATCAAAGGAAAAAGGGCTTCCAAGAATGATGTCCGTCCAAAACCCTTATAATTTATTAAATAGAACTTATGAAGTTGGTCTTGCTGAAATTTCAGTAAGGGATGAAATTGGTCTATTAGCTTACTCCCCTTTAGCAAGTGGATATTTATCTGGAAAATATAGAAATAATCAAATGCCAAAAGATTCTAGAATAGAGAGGGATGGTGATTTTTGGACTCGTTACGCAAAACCTAATACTAATAAGGCAGTTGATGCATATTTTGAAATTTCCAAAAAGCATAATCTTGATTTAACTCAAATGTCTTTAAAATTTTGTGAAATACAATCTTTTATGACAAGTGTTATTATTGGAGCAACAACAATGGAACAGTTGAAAACCAACATAGAAAGTGTAAATATAAATTTAAACGAAGAGATAATTAAAGAAATAAATGAAGTACAAACAATTTATCCAAACCCATGCCCATAATTAAAAATTTTATAATCTTAGTTCTTATAAGTTTGTTTGCTACAAGTGTAAATTCACAAGAAATAAAAAAAGTTGGTAAATTTAAAGATTGGGAAACAATAACTATAATTGAACAAACAGGTAAAGTTTGTTTTGCTCAATCAGTTCCTGTGTTGCAGGCTCCAAAATCTAACCCTAGAGAAGCAAGGATGTTTGTTTCATTTAGACCTGCCGAAAAAGTAAATGATGAAATAAGCGTTACTGGTGGCTATGAATTTAATAACCAAAACTCAATTACAGCTACTTCAGGTAAGTCAAATTATAAATTTGATATTGCTCAAGAAGGTTTTGCGTGGATTGCTGATAGTAAAATTGAAAATAAAATGATTAGCACAATGAAAAATGGATCAAGAATTATGATCACTGGTCATAATGAAGAAGGCTCTCAAACTATAGACCACTATTCATTGTTAGGGTTTACTAAAGCCTATAACGCTGCAAAAACAAACTGCAATTAATTAAATGAAATTTAAAAAAAAGATTGTACTCGCATATTCTGGCGGACTAGACACTTCTATTATCTTAAAATGGCTTCAAGAAAACTATGATGCAGAAGTTATTTGTTATACTGCTGATATAGGGCAAGTAATTGATAGAAAAAAAATCATTAAAAACGCAAAAAGATTTGGTGTTAAAAACATCATCATTGAAAATTTAAAAGATACTTTTGTAAAAGATTATGTTTTTCCAATGATTAGAGGACACGCAATTTATGAAGGTGTTTATTTATTAGGAACTTCCATTGCAAGACCCTTAATTGCAAAACGTCAAATTGCTGCTGCTAAAAAATTTGGGGCTTATGCAGTTTCTCATGGTTCTACTGGAAAAGGAAATGACCAAGTAAGATTTGAATTGGGTTATCATTACTTTGGCCCAAAAGTTAAAATTATTGCGCCATGGAGAATTTGGAAACTAAATTCTAGAACAGATCTAATTAAATATGCTAAAAAAAATAATATTCCTATTCCTACAGACAAAAAAGGAGCACCCCCCTTTTCAATTGATGACAATTTATATCACACATCAACTGAAGGTAAGGTTTTAGAAAACCCAAAAAATGCAGCTCCTGAGTTTCTTTTTCAAAGAACAGTGTCTCCTGAAAAGGCACCTAACAAAGCTTCATTTGTAACTATTGGATTTAAAAATGGAGATTCCATAACAGTTAATGGTAAAAAATTATCACCAGGAAATTTATTAGAAAAACTTAACAACGTTGCTGGCAAGAATGGAATAGGTAGAGTTGATTTGGTTGAGAATAGATTTATTGGAATTAAATCAAGAGGTGTTTATGAAACACCAGGGGGAACTCTATTAATGTCAGCACATAGAGCCATTGAATCTGTTACTTTGGATAAGGAAACTATGCATAAAAAAGATGAAATTATGCCAAAATATGCAGAACTTATTTATAATGGCTACTGGTATTCAAAAGCACGGTTTAAACTTCAAAAAATTGTCGATCTTAAAAAGAATAAAGTAAATGGTTCTGTTAAACTTAAATTATACAAAGGCAATATCACGATAATGTC
>JABMNQ010000132.1 GCA_013204495.1 Candidatus Pelagibacter sp. | reverse complement strand
TTTTTTAACAAGGAAGTTCTGTGAGATCCTCCTTTTTTATGAGGCACTGTAATCGCTAGAAGGACTCCAGATATTGTCGCGTGAATTCCGGACTCGTGAGTAAAATACCACATAAAAAGCCCTACAATAATATAAGGCAGCGATGTTTTGACACCATTTTTGTTAAAAACTAATAAAATAGCAAAAGATGCAAACATTAAAAAAAGATAAGAAAGATTGAGATCTGAGGAGTAAAAAATAGCTATTATAATTATTGCACCCAGGTCATCAATAATTGCTAGTGCAACTAAAAAAACTTTTAAAGAAAGGGGGACCCGTTTTCCCAACAAAGACAAAACACCTATGGAAAAAGCAATATCAGTTGCAGACGGTATTGCCCAACCCTTTAAAGTTTCTGGAGTGTCAAAATTTATTAAAACGTAAATTAAAGCTGGAACTAGCATTCCACCAACAGCAGCTATGATAGGTAGCAGCGCTTGTTTGGGCTTTGAAAGCTCTCCTTCTAAAAACTCTCTCTTGATTTCTAATCCAACGACTAAGAAAAAAACAGCCATTAAAGCGTCATTAACCCAGTGAAAAACAGACAGTTTCATATAAAAACTGCCGAGCTGAAGGGTAATGTATTTTTCTAAGATAGAAAAATATTCAACTGAGATAGCTGAATTGCTAACTATTAATGCCAAAATTGTCATTACAAGCAAGACAATTCCAGCTGAAGTTTCGTGCTTAATAAACCATTTGAAAAATGAGTTTGCTCGATTAATCATAGTGGCGACTTGTAACATTATTTTTTTAAAAGATAAATTGAATTTCTTTTAAATTTTCTAAAATCTTGTATACCATCATAAAGATCGGGGCATAGCGCAGCCTGGTAGCGCATCTGGTTTGGGACCAGAGGGCCGCAGGTTCAAATCCTGCCGCCCCGACCAATTTATGAAAAAAGCAAAAATTTATATTCCTACAAAAAGCTCTATGCAGTCTGGTCTTGGTAAATCCGACAAATGGCTTATTAAATTTGAAACTAATGATACAGGTTTTAATCCCTTAATGGGGTGGGAGACTAGTTCAGATACATTATCAGAATTAAATCTAGAATTTTCCACTAAAGAACTAGCGATAGAATATGCAAAAAAAAATAAAATAGATTTTGAAATCATTGAACCTCAAAAAAGAAAAACGGTTAAAAAATCATACGCAAATAATTTTTTAAAATAATTTTAATGTTTAAATTTTTTACTCAAAAACAATGGCAGTTATGGTCATGGATTGGCTCATTTATAATACTTTCATCGTTGTGGATTCAAGTTCAGATAGATGTAAAAATTAATGAATGGTTTGGTCAGTTTTATGACATGATACAAAAGGCATTGGCATCACCTAACTCAATTACTATTGAAGAGTATTGGGCAAGCTTATTATCATTTATTACACTTGCAGGAATATATGTAGCACTCGCAACTATTGTTGCTTTTTTTACTTCTCATTATTTATTTCGTTGGCGAACAGCTATGATTGAGTGGTATCACAGTGTATACGATAAAGCTCGAACTATAGAAGGGGCTTCGCAAAGGGTTCAGGAAGATACGATTAAATTTACAAGAATTATGGAAAGTTTAGGAACAAGCTTTATTGAAGCAATAATGATGCTTGTAGAATTTACACCTATATTATTTGGACTGAGTATTGGAATACCAATTTTATTTTTTGGTGATTGGAGTTATGGATTAGTTACCGGAGCTTTTATTTGGACAATTGGTGGAACTCTATTTTTGATTGTACTAGGGTCAATTTTGAGACTTGTGGGTGTAGAGTATGATCTGCAAAAGAATGAGGCCTCATACAGAAAATTATTAGTTATAGCCGAAGATGACGTAACAATAAGACCCAAAAATTTAGATGAGATTTTTAATGATGTTAGAAAAATACACTTTAAATCTTATATAAGATATTTTTATTTTAACCTTGGCCGTATAACTTATCTTCAAGCCAATGTTTTATCAGCATATGTTTTTTTAGCCCCAGCAATTGTTGCTGGCGTTGTAACTCTTGGCGTAATGCAACAGATTATAAGAGCTTTTGGTAGGGTAGAAGGGTCAATGCAATATATTTTTAGATCATGGCCTACAATTATAGAACTAGCAAGTGTGTATAAGCGTTTAAAAGAATTTGAGTCTAAAATTAATTCAAGTGAAACAATAATTGAAAAAGATTAATGACAATTGATAAAAAGTACATTGATCATTTTATTAATGTGTCCTCAAGAGCTGCTTTAGCATCATCTTACCTTGTCGGGAAAAAAGATAAGATTGCAGCTGACCAAGCTGCTGTTGACTCAATGAGATTGGAATTAAATAAAATTGACATGAATGGAAAAGTAGTAATCGGCGAAGGATCATTAGATGAAGCGCCACTGTTATATACGGGAGAGTTATTAGGAAACAAAAACGGACCCAATTTTGATATTGCTGTTGACCCTTTAGAAGGAACAAATTTTGCAGCAAATAATTTACCTGGTGCAATTTCTGTTATTGCTATTGCTGAAAAGGGAAATCTTTTTAACGCACCAGAAACTTATATGGATAAAATCGCTACAGCTAAAGTTGAGAAGGGCTTAGTTGATCTAGATTTTCCTTTAAAAAAAAACATTAATAATTTAGCTGAATTTCTAAACAAAGATATTACATCAATTACTGCATGTGTAATGGATAGACCGAGGCACAAAAAAATAATTAACGAACTTAAAGATCTTAATGTTAAAATTAAATTAATAACCGATGGCGATGTGTTAGGGGCACTCTATGTTTCAAACCCGAAATACAATGTTGATATTTTCCTAGGTATAGGAGGGGGGCCCGAAGGTGTTTTGGCAGCCTCGGCCCTTGATGCTTTTAATTGTCATTTTCAAGGAAGATTCATATTTGATAACGATAAAGATATTAAAGGGGCAAAAGAAATGGGGATAACTGATTTAAATAGAAAGTATGAATTAAATGAAATGATTAAAGGAGACTCTATATTCTGTTCTACGGGAGTTACTTCTAGTGAGATGTTGAAAGGTATAGTGATTACAGATAATGAATATATTTCAGAAACTCTCGTTACACATAAAAGTTCGAAATTTAAAGAAATTATAAAAAGAACAAATTTAATTGAAGTATGATTTCTGTTTCTGGTAAGAATTGGGAACAGAAAAAGATTGATCAAAATTTAGTTGAAAAGTTAAAACAAGATTTTGGTTTTGATGATATTTTATCTAAACTAATTGTTTCAAGGAAATTTAGTGAAGATGAAATCACTACAATAAATAATCATCTAGATTTGAATAATGTTTTTTTAAACAATACAGATTTTAATCAATCGGTAGATCTCCTCGTTAATTCTATTAAAAACAAAGAAAAGATATGCATATTAGGTGATTATGACGTAGATGGATCTGCTGCTACTTCATTATTTGTGCTGTTTTTAGAAAATATAAAACATCCTTTTTTTTACTATATACCTGATCGGGAAAAAGATGGTTATGGTGCTACTAAAAAATTATTTCAAAAACTAATTTTAGATAAACCACAGTTAATCATAATGGTTGACTGTGGGTCAACATCAAATGAAGCAATAGATTATCTAAATGAAAATAAAATTAAATCTTTAATCATTGATCATCACGAAATTAATAAACCATTTCCAAATGCAAATTCAATTATAAATCCTAAAAAAGATAATGGTTATAGAGAGTACGATTATTTATGCGCTACAACACTTTCATATTTTTTTTTAGACTTATTGATTAAAAAGATTAAAATTGAAATCAATATAGCAGACCACTTAATTTACGTCTTACTAGCAACCGTATGTGATGTGATGCCACTAAGAAAGCTTAATAGATTAATTGCATTAAATGCTCTTAAAAATTTTGACATAACAAAAAACTTGCCTCTTAGTACTTTGTTTGAATTAAATGACAAAAAGAATAAAATTACTATTAATGATCTGGGTTATTTAATTGGTCCAATATTAAATGCCGGTGGTAGGTTGGGTAAATCTCAATATGCGACAGAGCTATTATCTTCTAATAATGATGCGGTTATAAAAGAAAGATCTAATTACTTAATTAAATTAAATAATAAAAGAAAAGAAATTGAAAACTTAATATTAGATAAAATTGATTTTCAAAAAATTGAAAAAGAAAATAAGGATGTGATTATTTATTATAATCCAAATATTAATGAAGGTTTGATAGGAATTATTGCTGCAAGATTAAAAGATTATTTTAATAAACCATCTGTTGTAATAACAACATCTAATGAATTATTAAAAGGATCTGCTAGATCAATTTATAATTACAATATTGGCCGTGTAATTAAAAATTCATTAGATAAAGGTATAATTATAGGCGGTGGTGGACACAACATGGCTGCAGGATTTATGTTAAATAAAGAAAACCTTAAAAATTTTGAAAACTATATATTGGAAGATTTTTTAAAATCTAGCACTGTAAATAACAATACATTTTCATATGAGTCTGAAGTTTCATCACTGGCATTTAACCAAGGTTTTTATGATAATATAAAAAAATTAGAACCCTTCGGCACAGGAAACTCAGTACCAACATTCTTATTAAGAGATTTAAAAATAATTAAGCCGATAGTGTTAGATAACAAGCACATATCTATAATATTAAAATCAAAAACAGGATTTTCAATTAAATCAATATCATTTAACTCTATTAACACTAAGGTAGGTGAACACTTAATGAATTATAAAAATAGTATAAATGTAATAGGTCAAATCAATGAAAATATCTGGAATAATAAAAAAGCTCTTCAATTAACTATTAGAGACCTTATCCTATAGTTTAATTACACTTGATAAATAATGACTTTTAAAATAAAAGATCACAACATGGTCCCTTCGTCTATCGGTTAGGACAGCTGGTTTTCATCCTGCAAAGGGGGGTTCGATTCCCCCAGGGACCGCCATTAATGAAATATTTTAT
>JABMNQ010000131.1 GCA_013204495.1 Candidatus Pelagibacter sp. | reverse complement strand
CCTTGAGCAACAGTATCACACTGAACATCTCCATCGTAATTTTTACAAGCCCAAACATAACCACCACTCCATTTCATTGCGCAAGCAACCATGTCATCGATTAATCTATGTTCATATGCAATATTAAGTTTTTCAAATTCTGATTTAAATTCTTTATCAAAAATTTCTTGGAAGATGTCTTTGAATCTACCATCGTAAATTTTAAGAATAGTATTTTTCGTAGAAAGGTACACAGGCCATTTTTTAATTATTCCATAATTAAAACATGATCTTGCAAAGTCCTCTATAGATTTATCTAAATTATACATTGATAGAGCAATTCCTGGTCCTGGAAAATTAAAGACCTCATACTTAATTTCATCACTACCATCTTCTGCTGTCCATTTAATTTCCATTTTTCCTTTACCAGGAACTTTAAAGTCAGTGGCTCTATATTGATCACCAAAAGCATGCCTTCCAATAATTAAAGGATCAGTCCAAGTAGGAACAAGTTTTGGGATATTCTGAAAAATTATAGGTTCTCTAAAAACCGTACCACCAAGTATATTTCTTATAGTTCCATTTGGTGATCTCCACATTTTTTTTAATTTAAATTCTTCAACGCGCGCTTCATCTGGAGTAATTGTTGCGCATTTTATACCGACGTTATGTTCTTTAATTGCATTAGCAGAATCTATTGTTATTTGATCGCCTGTATCATCTCTACTTTTCATGCCTAGATCATAGTATTTAATGTCTAAATCTAAATAGGGTAAAATCAGTTTACTTTTAATAAATTCCCAAATCACTCTAGTCATTTCGTCACCATCTAGTTCAACAACTGGATTTTTAACCTTTATTTTAGCCATAAATAAATAATATATATTAGTAATTGTAATTTACTGCTTTATATACATATTAATAAAAAATTATCAAATAGAAGCTTATGTTAGAAAAAATCTTTCCAAAAATTCATTCCGAAGGTTATAAATTTTTAGCTATAGCTATTATTGCAACAATTTTTCTATATTTCCTTAGCACCTTTTTGGGATTAGTTGGCTTGGTATTATCCATATGGGTTTACTATTTCTTTAGAGATCCTGAGCGAATTTCAATTAATGATGAAAACTATTTAACAAGCCCAGCAGATGGTGAAGTTTTAATGGTACATGAAGTTGATGGCCCAAAGGAGTTAGGCTTAGATGGTAAGAAATTTACTAAGATTAGTATTTTTATGAATATATTCGACTGTCATGTAAATAGAACGCCGTGTGAAGGTAAAATTTCAGAAATACTTTATAAACCAGGAAAATTTTTAAATGCATCGCTTGATAAAGCAAGCGAAGATAATGAAAGAAATTATTATAAAATAACAAATAATCATGGAGAAGAGATAATTGTAGTTCAGATTGCAGGCCTTATTGCGAGAAGAATTGTATGTGAATCTTCAAAGGACCAAGAATTACAACAGGGTGAGAGAATTGGAATGATTAGATTTGGAAGTAGAGCTGATGTTTATTTTGAAAATTATGAAACTTTAGTTAAGGTTGGACAAAAAACAATTGCTGGTGAAACGCTATTAGCCAAACGGTAGCTTATGGAACAACCCAAAAATAATTTTAAAATTGTATCTGATAAGAAAGCAAGAATGCTTTTACCTAATACACTTACATTAATAAATGTATGTATAGGGCTGAGCTCTATTAAATTTGCATTAGATGATAAATTTGAATTATCTATTATAGCTATTATTTTTGCAGCAGTTTTTGATGCATTAGATGGTAGAGTTGCAAGAATGTTAAAAGGTACTTCATTGGTGGGAAAAGAATTAGATTCACTAGCTGATTTAATCAGCTTCGGGGTGGCTCCAGCTTTTATAATGTATTTTTGGTCTTTAAATAATTTTGGTAAATTTGGCTGGTTGCTCACAATGATTTTTGTTGTTTGTGTAGCTCTTAGACTTGCAAGATTCAATGTAAGCTCAAACTCAGAGCCATCCTGGAAAGACAATTACTTTGAGGGTGTGCCATCACCAGCGGGCGGAATACTAGTGTTAATGCCATTAATATTGAGTCTAAGTGAGATAAATTTAATAACTATTAATTATGATATTCTTGTACCTGCATTCTTTATTGTGAACTCATTTTTATTAATTAGTAAAATACCAACATTTGCATTTAAAAAAATTTCAATACCTCGACGCATGACAATCTTTGCATTATTTGGTGTTGTATTATTTTTTGGACTTTTATTAATATACACATTTAAAGTTTTGGTCATTTGCGGATTAATTTATATTTGTTTAATTCCAATTGGGTACTTCAGTTATCAAAAAATATATAAACAAAAAATTTTAAGTGGTGAAAGCCAAGACAATGAAGACCTTGAAGATATACTGTAAATGAAACAAAATGTAATTGTATCTCTTGCTGATTCAAATTACTTTGAATTACTTAATGAATTAGTTGATTCCATTAAAAGTTTTGAAAAGAGCAAAGATACTGCAATCTGTATTTTAGATGCTGGCTTATCTGAACAGCAAAAGAATATATTATCAAAAAAAGTTGATGAAATTAAGTCAGCAGAATGGGATATTGATGTTCCAGCATTTAAAGTTAAAGGAAGAGAGTGGCTAAAGAGCCAAGTATCTAGAGCTTTTTTGCCAAAATATTTTCCTAATTACGAAAAATTTTTATGGATAGATTGCGACGCATGGGTAGGAGATTGGAATTCAATAGAGCTTTATTTTAAAGCTTGTGAAAATGGAAAATTAGGAATTACACAAACATTTACACCAGGATATAAAATAATGTCTAAAGTAAATTGGGTATTTGGACAATTAGCAATAATTAAATCTCAAAATTTTAAACACGCAATAAAATCAAAAATTGGAATAAATAAAGCAAGAAAACTTGCTTTTGCACCCCATATTAATATTGGAGTTTTTTCTTTAGAAAAAGATTCTATTGGGTGGAGTATTTGGCAAAAAAATTTAGAGCAAACATTAAAAGCTGGAAATATTTTTGGATCAGAGCAGTTGGCAATTAATATGTCGGTTTACATTGACGAACTTGAAACTGAATTCTTGCCTCATAATTGCAATTGGTTAGTTAGTAATCTTTTACCAAAGTTTGATGAGCGAGAAAAAAAATTTGTTGAACCATACCTACCTAACTACAAAATAGGTATAATACATCTTGCTTCTGGAATTTGGGATGGTGATAAAGATATGAGATTAAATAAAGAAATAAAAATTAATATAAAAACTCTTGAAAATAAAATTTTATCAAAAAGTTTAAGGTTCGGTTGCTAATTGAAAAAAAATAGAATTTCTAAAAACTGGATTAATAAACAAAAAAGAGATATTTACGTTAGACAATCTCAAGTTGATGGTTATAGAGCAAGATCAGCTTATAAATTAATAGAAATTGATGAAAAATTTAAAATATTAAAAAACGGAGTATCTGTAATAGATTTAGGCGCAGCGCCAGGTAGCTGGTCTCAATATATAGCAAAAACTGTAAAGAGGGGAAGATTAGTTTCGATTGACATAAAAGGTATGGAAGAAATTGAAAACACTATTCAAATTAAAGGTGATTTTACAGATCCAGATTATCAAGAAAAACTTAAGGGATTTTTTAAATCAAAAGTAGATGTGGTAGTGTCTGATATGGCTGTTAACACAACAGGTATAAAGGATATTGATGCAATCTACACAGGTGAACTGGCAATGGAAGCAATGAATTTTTCGAGAGAAATGTTAGTTAAAGAAGGACGATTTGTATCTAAAATTTTTTTAGGATCATCTTTTAATGAAATTGTAGCTTTAGGAAAAAAAATATTTAAGGAAGTTAGGGTATTTAAACCTAAATCTAGTAGAAAAGAATCTAAAGAAAGCTTTATTATTTGTAAAATCTTAAGATAGAGACTTTAATTTTAAAAGGAATCATATATAAATGATTATGGATCCTATTAAAGAAGCACTCACCTTTGATGATGTCACAATGGCACCAAAATATTCAGAAGTTTTGCCTTCTGAAGTTGATACTAGTACAAAATTATCATCTAATTTAACCTTAAAAGTTCCCTTATTGTCCTCTGCAATGGATACGGTTACAGAAAGTAAAATGGCAATAGCGATTGCTAGGGCTGGTGGTATAGGGGTCATACACAGAAATTTAGATATTAAAAAACAAATTAATGAAATTAAAAAAGTAAAAAAATTAGGATTACTAGTTGGTGCAGCTGTTGGTGCTGGTCCATTAGAGCTTAAAAGAGCAGAAGCTATATTAAAACAGCAAGTTGATTTGATCGTAGTAGATACAGCGCACGGACATAGTAAAAAAGTTGCTGAAATCATTAAAGCTATAAAAAAAATTAAAACAAACAAAACAACTCTTTGTGCTGGAAATATTGCAACAACAGAAGCTGCAAAATTTTTAATAAAATTAGGAGTAGATATTGTTAAAGTTGGAATTGGACCAGGGTCAATTTGCACAACAAGATTGGTGGCAGGTATTGGCGTACCTCAGTTAAGTGCAATACTTGAGGTTAAAAAGGGAGTAAAAAATAACAAAACAAAAATCATTTCAGATGGTGGGATTAAATATTCAGGCGATATAGCTAAAGCTTTATCTGCAGGAGCTGATGCGGTAATGATTGGTTCTTTATTTGCAGGAAGTTTAGAGACACCAGGAAAACTTATTAAAAAAAATGGAAAATTATTTAAAAGCTTTAGAGGTATGGGCTCTGTCGGAGCGATGAATAAAGGTTCTGCTGATAGATATTTCCAAACAAAACAAAAAGATGCATCAAAATATGTCCCAGAAGGAGTAGAGGGTTTTGTAAAATATAAAGGCGATGTTAAAAGTATAATTTATAAACTAATTGGTGGATTAAAATCATCTATGGGTTACCTGGGGGCAAAAAAAGTTCATAACCTT
Organism: Candidatus Pelagibacter sp.; assembly: GCA_013204495.1. GTDB lineage: Bacteria > Pseudomonadota > Alphaproteobacteria > Pelagibacterales > Pelagibacteraceae > Pelagibacter. Next base: position 11,129 of record JABMNQ010000131.1, on the reverse strand, counting down.
AAAAAAAAACCAAATTTTGTAAAAATAACTAAAGCAGGATTTTATGAAAGCATGGTGCATAATGTAGATGAAGTGAAAAATGACAGTAAATATTAATGAAAAAAATTAATAAATTAATAGTTTTACTTTTTATAATTGTAAATTTCACTAATTATTCATTAGCAGAAAGTAATTTTTTTGAAGAAGCCAAAATTAAATATGATGAAAAAAAATATGAAGAATCAAAATTTTTATTTCAGAGAAGTATAGTCTTTAACCCTAAAGATGAAAATTCATATTTATACTTGGCAAAAATTTATAATTTTGAAGAGAATAAAAAAGAGGAGCAAAAAAATATTGATACAGTGCTCTTGCTAGATCCAAAAAATGAAGAGGCAAACTATATACTTATGGAGATAGAGCTTAAAAGAACCAATTATTCAAAAGTTAGAGAATTAGCTGAAAATTTTTCCAAAATTTGTAACAAATTATGTGGTAAAGAAGATTTTATTTTAGAATCCTTAAAAAATTTGGAACCTAAAAATGAGTCTTAGCAATAATTTAAGTAAAATTTTAATAATAGATTTTGGTTCTCAATTTACCCAATTAATCACCAGAAGAATAAGAGAATTTGGAGTTTTTTCAGAAATTATTAGTCATAAAAAGATAAAAACAAGTCAGGTTAACAAGGAAAATATTAGTGGAATAATTCTTTCAGGTGGCCCTCTTAACGTTTATGAAAATGACAAGTTTAAATTTGATAAAAAAATTTTAAAACTAGGAATACCAGTTCTAGGTATATGTTTTGGTCATCAGATTTTATCTAAAGAGTTGGGTGGACGAGTAAAGCAATCTAAGCATAGAGAGTTTGGTCTTGCTACCATAAATAAAGTGCGAAATAGCAAATTAACTAAAAATTTCTTTAATAAAAATAATACCAATGATGTTTGGATGAGCCATGCAGACCAAGTGTCAAAAATGCCAAAAAATTTTAAAGTTATAGGATCATCAAAAAACTCAAAACTAACCATAATTGAAAATGTTAAAGATAACTTTTATGGTGTACAGTTTCATCCAGAGGTAACACACACTAATAAAGGTAAAATTTTATTACATAATTTTGTATTTCTTATATGTAAAATCCGAAAAAATTGGTCTTCTAAGGATCAAAAATTAGAACTAATTAGAGAAATAAAAAAACAAGTGGGTAGCAATAAAGTAATTTGTGGTTTATCCGGTGGTGTTGATAGTAGTGTTGTTGCGCAATTATTAAACAAAGCTATTGGAAAAAACCTAACATGTATTTTTGTCAATAATGGCCTTTTAAGAAAAAATGAAGAAACTCAAGTAGTCAACACTTTTAAAAAAAAATTAAAAATTAATTTGATATATGTGAATGCTGAAAAAGAATTTATTAAAAAATTAACAAATGTCTCAGACCCTGAAAAAAAACGAAAAATTATAGGAAACTTATTTATTAAGATATTTGAAAGATACGCAAAAAAAATAAAAAATGTTAAATTTCTTGCACAAGGAACTCTTTATCCCGACTTAATAGAAAGCAGATCTGTTACAGGCAGCCAAACATCAAAAATCAAATCACATCATAATGTAGGAGGTCTGCCCAAAAGAATGAAATTAGAGTTAGTGGAACCTCTTAAATTTCTGTTTAAAGATGAAGTTAGAAAACTAGGGCTAGAACTTAATTTATCTAAAGACATTATATCTAGACATCCATTTCCTGGACCTGGCTTAGCAATAAGAATACCAGGTATTATTACGAATGAAAAAATTAAAATTTTAAAAGAAGCAGATTATTATTTTATCAAAGCTTTAAGAGATCATGGATTATACCACAAAATCTGGCAAGCTTATGCGGCACTACTTCCAGTAAAAACAGTTGGCGTTATGGGAGACAATAGAACTTATGAACATATTTGTTTATTAAGGGCAATTACTTCTGAGGATGGAATGACTGCTGACTTCTACAATTTTCCCAAAGGTTTTATGCAATCAATCTCTAACGAAATTATTAATAACATTAGAGGCATTAATAGAGTTGTTTATGATGTTACATCAAAACCGCCAAGCACCATTGAATTAGAATAACAATTTACAATAAGTATATATACTATTATAAAATTTTATATGAATCATGGGACTTAGATAAAAATGAAAAGTAAAATTATTCAATTTATTAATAAAAAAAATAAATCAAAAATAATAAGTCTTACTGCGTATTCTAAAAATATTGCGTCGATTATTGACAAGCATTGTGATCTTATTTTAGTTGGGGATTCTCTTGGGTCGGTACTTTATAATTTTTCTTCTACAAAAAAAGTGACTTTAGATATGATGATTGAACATTCTAAAAGTGTAAGATTGGGTGTTAAGAAAAGTATATTAGTAGTAGATATGCCTCATAACACTTATAGAAATCCAAAAGAAGCCTTAAAGAATGCAAAAAAAATAATCTCCAAAACCAAATGCGATGCAGTTAAACTTGAAGGTGGAAAACAAGTTATTCAAATGGTTAAAACCCTAATTAAAAATAAAATTCAAGTAATGGGACATCTTGGTTTACTTCCTCAATCTGCAAAAAATTTTAAATTTAAAGGAAAAGAATTATCCGAAAGAAATAAAATTTTAAGAGATTCTAAACTTCTAGAAGAAGCAGGTGTTTTTTCAATTGTGCTAGAATGTGTTGAAAGTTCATTAGCTAAAGAAATCACAAAAACAATTAAGATACCAACTATTGGCATTGGTGCATCAGCGCACTGTGATGGGCAAGTTTTAGTTACAGACGACCTTATTGGACTAAATAAAATTAAAGCAAGATTTGTAAAAAAATATTTGAATATACAAAAACAAATAAATAATGCGGTCATAAAATACAAGCAGGATGTTTCTAGTGGAAAGTTTCCATCTAAAAAACACTCTTATTAAATTAAAAATATTTTTTAAAGGTTTCGTTAATTGATAATACTTCATAATCATTTAAACCACCTATTATCAATTGTATGGCCACAATTAAAATCACAATCAAACCAATATAACCAATCCATCTATGTTTTTGAATATGTTTTACAAAAAAAGTTGCCATGGTACCAATTAAAACTACCGATAAGATCAAGCCAAATATCATTAAAGGTGTATTACTTTTAGATGCTCCAACAACTGCAATAACATTGTCAAAGCTTAATGTTATGTCTGCAAAGATAACTTTATATAAACTATGAATATAAGAAGGTTCTTTGGATTTTTTTGTAGGAGATTTTATTTCTTTATCTTCAAAAAGGTCTTTTTTTAAGTCATAGACCACCCATACAAGTAGCAAACCACCAATTATTTTTATTATCGGAAAACCAAAAAAGTAGTTGGCAGAAAATGCAAAAATTATTCTAAATAATAGTGCAGCTAAAACGCCATACATTATTATTTGTTTTCTATTTTTTGGAGCAAAATTTGCAGCAATCATTCCAATTATTATGGCATTATCTGCAGCCATGATTATATCAATTAGAACTATTTGTGCTAAAATTATGGATTGTTCGATCAAGATAAGATTATTATATTAAATGTTTCTAATAAATCAATTTTTAGATATCAAAGTTTGAAGTTCTTCAAACTCCTCACAATTACAATTTTGTAAAACTTTTAATCTTTCTATTGCCTTGTCAATTCGTCCTGTCTTGACATATAGCTCACCTAAATATTCGTTAATACCAATGTGCAGTGGGTTTAAAGCTAGACCTCGTAGATAATATTCCTCAGCAACCTGAAGATCTCCAAGTTTTCTTGAAGAATAACCTAAATAGTTAAGAGTATCGGGTTGATTAGGCTTATCTTTATTTTCAATTATTAGGTATTTTAAAGCTTCTTTGTATTTTTTTATTGATGCTTCTTCCTTATTCTTTTTTTCTAGTTCTTCTGCACTTTTAATCAAATTATAAGCTTTTAAATAATTATCTTCTTTAGTGGAGGTGTCATCATTACCAGCTGAATGCAGGGGTCCAGTTAATAATAAGGAAATTAAAATAAGAATTAATTTTTGTTTGATCATGAATATATAAATTTAGTCATTTTATTTAGTGGTTTAAGTTTAATATTATTATTTGTTAAATTTTGTTTTATTAATTTTGCAGTATCTAATGAACTTATGTTGTCTCCATGTATGCAAATAGAGTCAATTTCACAAGGGATTTTTTTACCACTGAGACAATTCAATGATTGGTTTTTTACCATGTCCAGCACATGTTTCTTTGCAATATCTGGATCAGTGATAAGAGCATTAGATTTTGATCTTGATACTAAATTGCCATCATCTTCATAGTTTCTATCTGCAAATATTTCACAAGCAATCTTCATATTCAATTTTTTTGCAGCCATTTCCATTTTAGATCCAGTTGGCACAAGATAGATAATATCTTTGTCAATTTCATAAATAGTATTTGCCAATATTGTTGCTAACTCTAGATCTTCACAGGCCATATTATTTAATGCTCCATGAGGTTTGATATGGCTAACTTCTTCATCATATTCTTGAGCAATCTCATAAAGAATTTGATACTGATCAATAATTAGTTTTTTAATTTCAGATGAATTTAAATTCATTCTTTTTCTTCCAAAATTTTCTGGATCATTGAACGAGGGATGAGCACCAATGCTAACTCCATTTTCTTTAGAAGTTTTAATAACCATTCTCATCGTTTCATCATCACCGGCATGATAACCACACGCAACATTTGCTGAATTTACAATGTTTAATAAGGCAGGATCATTCTCTACTGAATGAAATTTTGATTTTTCACCTAAGTCGCAATTGATATTAATTTCCATAAATTAAAGGTTAGAGTATAACATGCTATGATAAAAAATATATCAAATCTTGGTGATGCAGCTGTATATTGTGATTTTGGATTAGACATAAATGAAAAAATAAACCTAAATGTTATTAGTTATTTTAATAGTTTATCAAAATTAGTTGAAGAACATAAAATTAATGGAATAAATAATATTACACCATCTTACAACAAGCTAATCATTAGTTTTGATCTATCTATAACAAATTATTCAAAAATAAGACAAATAATTTTGGATATAAGACCAGATAATGAAATTAATAACAGTCATAAAAAAATTAAAATACCAGTTTGCTGTGATGATGAGTTTGGATTAGATCTGAGTAGACTTTCAGATAAAACAAAACTTTCAAAAAAAAAGATATTAGAACTTCATCTTAATAAAGATTATTTTTGCTATATGACAGGGTTTATTGCTGGCATGCCTTTTTTGGGAGACATAGATACAAATATAAGGTGTGATCGGTTAGAGACGCCAAGAGTAAATGTGCCAAAAGGCTCAGTAGGCATAACAGAGCAGTTTACAAATATTTATACTTTTGCAAGTCCTGGAGGTTGGAATATTATTGGAAATACACCTCAAAAAATTTTTGACCCATTAAATCTAGCAGAACCAGCGTTAATTAAACCAGGTGATAAAGTCAGCTTTTATCAAATATCCAAAGAGGAGTATCAAAATTGGAATGAATAATACATATTTTGAAATTTTAAGAGCCGGTATTAATACTACAGCACAAGATGAAGGAAGAAATCATATGTACCATCTGGGGATAACTGTAAGTGGTGCAATTGATCAAAGAAATTATAAGTTAAGTAATAAGCTAGTTAACAACTCATTAAGTGAAGCTAGTATAGAGTTTGCCTATCAAGGACCACTTCTAAAATTAAAAAATGGAAAAATTAACTTTAGTATAACAGGCGAGGTGATTTTTAAAATAATTAGAAAAACTTTAAAAGTTGAAGAAGGAGTTTGTTATAAAAGTTATATTTTAGAAGACAAAGAACAAATAGATATAATTTCTACAAAAAATACAGCTTATGGATATTTATCAGTTAGTGGAGGGTTTAAATTAGAAAAAATCTGGAATAGTTATTCAATAAATACAAAAGCTAATATTGGCCCTAACAATGGGAAAAAATATTCTAGTGAAAATAAAATTTTTATAAAAAATTCTAAATCATTAACAAATAAAGAATTTAAGATAAACTATAATGAAATTTCTGATAATGTAATTAGAGTTATCAAAGGTACTAATTTTGATTATTTCTCAAAAAAAAGTCAAAATAGTTTTTTTAGTGAAGAGTTCTCAGTAACTAAACTTGCAGATAGAATGGGCATTAGATTAAGTGGCAATAAACTAGAAAATATTGTTAGCACCAATATTAAATCTGAAGGTCTTGTAAGAGGAGCTATACAGGTGCCAGCAGATGGAAATCCAATTATAATGTTGTCTGATCACGGAACCATTGGTGGATATCCCAAGATAGGAGTTGTTATTTCAGCAGATTTAGATCGGGTAGGTCAATTGACCCCAGGATCTATTATAAATTTTAAAGAAGTAAGTCTTGAAGAAGCTCAGAATATATTTAAAGCATATACAGAGGACACAGATAATTATTTAAATGAAGCTAATTAGTAAAATTCCTGGCCCAATATTAGTGTTTATGGGAGCTTGCTGTCTAAGTTTTGGAGGATTAATAGTTAAATCATTTGAAGGCTCTACATTGTGGCAAATTTTATTTTGGAGATCTTTATTCTTTTCTCTTACAATTTTACTTTTTTTAGTAATTACTTATAAAAAAAAATTATTTAAAGCATTTTATGATTCAGGCCTACCGGGTCTTTTAGGAGGAATAATTCTATCATTTGGTTTTTGTGGGTATGTTTTTGCGATGTACAATACAACGGTTGCAAATACTAATTTTATTATCTCAACCCAAATATTATTTTTAGCTGTATTTGGTTATTTATTTTTAAAAGAAACAATTACATCTATTACATTAGCATCAATTATCTTAGCTATTACTGGTGTTTTACTAATGGTAGGAAATTCTTTGTCGCCAGGAGAAATGTCTGGAAATTTAGCTGCCTTTAGTATGCCCATTACATTTGCTATTTTAATCATGATTATTAGAAAATTTCCTACTGTTGATATGGTACCAGCTCAATTTATAGCGGGTGTTAGTTCATGCATTATTGGTTATCTGTTATCAGAAAAACTTATGATTTCATCACACGATATTTTCCTAGGATTTACAGCTGGGTTTTTCCAAATTGGATTTGGTTTTATATTTATAACCATGGGTACACGCAATACACCATCTGCAACGGTCGGAGTAATAATGTTGTCCGAATCTGTTTTGGGACCAATGTGGGCTTTTCTATTTGCAAGTGAAAGACCTTCTTTATTTACATTAATTGGAGGGAGTATTATTCTTTTTGCAGTATTGTTACAATTTTATGCGCTACTTTTTTCAAGTAAAAAAAAAATTAGAACTTGACTCTTAGCAGCATCTAATAGATTATTATCACATACGGGAGAGACTACAGACCAATGTAGCGCCGAAGGAGCAACCACCCAGGAATCTCTCAGGCAAAAGGACCGTACCATATTAACTCTGGAAAGAGATTTAGTTCTCGCCGAAGGAGCAAAACTCTCAGGCAAACATACAGATGGGTAAAAATTTAATATGGAAATTATAAAAACAAAACTTTACAATCTACATCAAAAACACAGAGCAAAGTTTGTTCCATTTGCTGGATATCAAATGCCAATTCAATACTCCGAAGGTATTATTGTAGAGCACAAATATACAAGATCTAATGCAGGACTGTTTGATGTTTCTCATATGGGTCAACTATTTATCAAAGGTGACAATGAGCTAACAAATGATTTGGAAAAAATTTTTCCATTAGATTTAAAAAATATTTCATTAAATCAAAGCAAGTATAGTTTCTTAATGAATGAAGAAGCATACATTCATGACGACTTAATTATTACAAAAGTAAAAGACGGGTATAATATTATATTAAATGCTGCGTGCAAAACACAGGATTATAAAATTATTAAACAATTATTAAATGACAAATATGAAATGATACTAAATTCTGATTTGTCACTTATTGCAATTCAAGGACCTAAAGCTGTTAATATATTAGAAGAAATTATTAAAGGACCTGAAAAATTAAATTTTATGAATGGAGATTGGTTTAAATATCTTGATGAAAAAATTTACATAACAAGATCTGGTTACACTGGTGAAGATGGATTTGAAATTTCAATTAACAACGATAATGTTGAAGAATTGGCTGAAAACTTAATATTGAAAGGTGTTAAATTAATAGGCTTAGGCGCTAGAGACACCCTTCGGTTGGAGGCCGGACTATGTTTGTATGGTCATGATATTGATTTAGAAACAACACCTATTGAGGCAAACCTTAAATGGGCAATATCCAAAAAGAGATTAGAAAATGGAGGCTTTATAGGGTTTGATAAAATTGATAGTCAGATAAAATCAGGAACAAAACGGCTAAGAGTAGGTATTGCCCCAGAAGATCGAATTATAGCTAGAGAAAAAACAAAAATATATAATAATAACAATGAAATTATTGGAGAAATAACAAGCGGAACATTTGGACCCAGTATACAAAAACCAATAACATTAGGTTATGTACAGAGTAAGTATTCCGCATTAGATACAAAAGTTTTGCTTGAAGTTAGAAGTAAAAAATACCCAGCAAAAGTATGTAAATTACCATTTTATAAAAAAAGCTACGTGAAAGGAGCAAACTAATGAGTGATGTAAAATTTTCAAAAGAACATGAGTGGTTAAAAATGGATGGTGATATAGCCACAATAGGAATAACAAAACATGCAACAGAAATGTTGGGGGATATTGTGTTTGTTGAGCTCCCTGATCTAGGATCAAATGTTAAAAAAGATGGTAATGCTGGTGTAGTAGAATCCACTAAAGCAGCGAGCGATGTTTATACACCAGTTTCAGGTGAAGTAGTTGAGAATAATCAAGCTATTGTTGATGATCCTGGGAAAATAAATAATGATCCAGAAAATGAAGCTTGGTTTTTTAAACTTAGGATTAAAGATAAATCAGAATTGGAAACTTTAATGAATAAAGAAGAGTATGATAAATTTGCAAAAGAAAGTGGTAATTAAGAATGCTTAAAAGCTCTCAAAAAGATTTTATAAAAAGACATATTGGACCTTCTGAAGTTGAACAAAGTTTTATGCTTAAAGAATTAGGTTTTAAAAATTTAGATGAACTAATAAAAAAAACTGTTCCTGAAAAAATATTACTTAAAGAAGATCTTGAGATTGGAGAGCCACACTCTGAGTATGAAGCCTTAAGAAAATTAAAAGAAATTTCCAAAAAAAACAAAATTAATTCAAATTTTATAGGGATGGGTTATTATGGAACATTCACTCCACATGTGATTCTTAGAAATATTTTAGAAAATCCTGGATGGTATACATCTTACACTCCATACCAGCCTGAGGTTGCGCAAGGTCGATTGGAAATGCTATTAAATTTTCAACAAATGATAATTGATTTTACAGGTATGGATATTGCTAACGCTTCATTACTAGATGAAGGAACTGCCGCCGCTGAAGCTGTAGAATTAAGTTACAGAGTAAGTAAAAATGATAGTAATAAAGTTTTTGTCTCAAAAGATTGTCACCCCCAAACAATTGATGTGATTAAAACTAGAGCAGAACCAATGGGATTAGAAGTAATTGTTGGTGATGAATATAACGATATTACAGAGGAGATTGTCTGTGGTATTATTCAATATCCAGGTACATTAGGTGACATTAAAGACCCAAGTGAAGCAATCAGTAAAATACATAAAAATAATGGTAAGGCGGTTTTAATTTGTGATTTACTAGCCCTAGCAAAACTAAAAACACCAGCTGAACTAGGAGCAGATATAGCAGTAGGAAGCTCACAGCGGTTTGGAATACCTATGGGTTATGGTGGACCTCATGCAGCATTTTTTGCAACCAAAGACGAATATAAAAGATCAATGCCAGGAAGAATCATAGGAGTATCTGTTGATAGACATGGTAACAAAGCATACAGACTTGCATTACAAACTCGCGAACAACACATAAGAAGAGATAAAGCGACTAGTAATATTTGTACAGCACAAGCGTTATTAGCTATAGTTTCTGCTGCTTATGCAATTTATCATGGGCCAGATGGAATAGAGAAAATAGCAAATAACACCTCTCAACTAGCAAAGAACTTTGCTGATAAATTAAAGAACTCAGGCTACGAACTATACTCTGAACATTTCTTTGATACGGTTACTATAAAAACTTTAGATAAAACTGAAAGTATTTATAAAAATGCACTACGGGAAAATATAAACATAAGAAAAGTGAATTCTGAAATGTTAGCTGTTTCATTTGATGAAAAGAAAAATGCTTATAGAGCCAACCAACTACTTAAAGTTTTTAATTGCTCAGAAACAATTAAAGAAGAAATGAATGAAAATTTAACCAACATTCCAAAAAATATTTTAAGAACATCTAAATTTTTACAACATAAAGTTTTTAATAGTTATCATTCAGAAACCGATATGCTTAGATATCTTAAAAGACTAGAGGATTCTGATATTGCTCTTAATAGATCAATGATAGCTTTAGGGTCGTGTACGATGAAACTAAATGCTGTAGCAGAAATGATACCAGTTACTTGGAGAGAATTTTCAGAGCCTCATCCATTTGCACCATTAGAACAAATGGAGGGCTATAGAACTTTATTTACAGATCTAAAAAATTGGTTACGTTCAATAACAGGTTTTTCAGGTGTATCATTACAGCCAAATGCAGGAGCTCAAGGAGAATTTGCTGGATTAATGGTAATTAGAAAATTCCATGAAAAAAATGGAGATACAAATAGAAAAGTATGTTTAATTCCAAGTTCTGCTCATGGCACTAATCCTGCCAGTGCACAAATGGTTGGAATGAAAGTTGTAGTAGTTAACTGTGATAAACATGGAAATGTTGATTTTGAAGATTTAAAAAATAAAGTAGATATTCATAAAAAAAATTTAGCAGCATTAATGGTTACCTACCCTTCAACCCATGGTGTTTTTGAAGAAAAAATAGTAGAGATTTGCAAACTTATTCATGACAATGGGGGGCAAGTTTATATGGATGGCGCTAACTTAAATGCCTTAGTGGGAATAGCAAAACCAGGCAAGTTTGGACCTGATGTCTGTCATATTAATTTACATAAAACATTTTGTATTCCGCATGGAGG
>JABMNQ010000130.1 GCA_013204495.1 Candidatus Pelagibacter sp. | reverse complement strand
TATTTTTTTGATCAAAAAATTCAATTAAGAAAATAATGCAAGGTATCATTGATCTTAAAGTTATAGATCAAGATACCAAAAGAATGAGAAAAAAATTACCTTATGTTTTTACAAATTTAAAAAAAGGAACTAATCTAAATAAAGTAATAGATTTTTTAATCAAAAAGGGAGGCTTAAATGACTAAACTAATATCTGCATTTTTTATTACAATGATGAGTATGCAAAATAATGTGTTAGCTCATCCAGGTCATGCAGGAGATCATTTTCACGATTTTCCAAGTGCATTTGTAGTAGTTTTGGGAAGTTTAATTATTTTATATGCAGTTTATTTTGCATTAAAAAAAAGATAAATAAATTTTATAAATCTTGGAAAAGTTGACCCCAGCCTGTAATGACTTTTGTGTCTTCATTGCACATTTTTAAGCACTTCCAAGCAGTGATATTTACTGTGTCATAGATAGGAATGTTTAGTTCTTTTTCTAACTCTTCGACTACCTCACCACCTCTAAAGTTGGTGCAAAATATAGTAATCGCCTCTGGTTTAGATTTTGCTACCTCTCTAACCATATTTTTAATTGTTTCTGGTTTGTAATCTGAAAAAGAAAAGTTTCCTTTGTCACCAAGATGTTTTTCAGCAATGCAGTCAAAGCCTTCTTTTTTAAAATTGTGAATAATTTTTTGTTGAATATCATCCAAGTATGGAGTGACGAGACCAAACTTTTTAATTTTCTTTAAAGTAAAAATTTCTGCCAATGCAAGCACTGACGTAGTTGTTTCTATTCCCGTTGCTTCTTTAATTTCTAAGCATAATTTGCGATCTGCATCAAACCCTAACCAGCCTGCTGATGTGCCATTCCAAGCAATGGAATTGACTTTAGCATCTGCTAAAAGTTTTGCAGCATTTACAATTTTTGTATTATCAAATTGATTTAGTGCATTTGGATTAGATGAAATTTCTGTAACTGTAAATCGACTGTAATGAGCGGTGACATGAGGGATTTGATTTAAAATTCTTGAAGTGATTGGTTCTAAAATAGTATTAGAGGATGGCGTGAGCATTCCTATAAACTTTCTTTGGGTCATAAATTAATTTATGATAATTATTAATTTTTAACAAGCATTTAATAGCCTAAAAATTTTGGCAAAGCTGTTACAATATCAGGAAAAATAATACAAAGACCCAAAACTAAATATTGCAAAATAATAAAAGGTATAGAGTTTTTTATCATTTCTGACATTGATATTTTTGTAATTCCACACATGACAAATAAGAGCACGCCTACAGGAGGGGTCATCATTCCAATTACTAAATTTAAAACAAAAATAAAACCAAAATAAATTGGATCGATACCGTAAGCTAAAGCAATGGGTGCGACTAGAGGCACAAGCATAATATAGGCCGCATTAGACTCCAAAAACATTCCTACAATTAAAAGCAAGATCATAACTAGCAAGATGAAAACCAAAGGATTTTTTGTAAAATCTTGAATGAAATTAGTTAGCTTCATTGGAATTAAGTCAATGGTCAGGACAAAGGTAACTGTAGAAGCAAATGCAATTAAAGCACCAACCACTCCTGAAATAAGTGATGCTCGAAACATACAGGGAGGAAGTGATTTTAATGTTAATTTTTTTGTTATAAAAAAACCAATAAAAAGAGAGTAACAAACAGCAATAGCTGCTCCTTCCGTCGGAGTAAATGCTCCTCCAACAATGCCGCCAACCACAATGATGGGCATCAATAGAATAACAATAGACTCTTTTAATTTAATCCATACATTTTTAAAGTTTACTGGATCTCCTGTTAATTCAAAACCACGTTTCCTAGATAAATAAGAAGAAAGCACCATCATTGCGATGGTTAAAATAATACCCGGAACCACTCCTGCCATAAATAAAGCGCCAACAGATACAGATGATCCTGCCATTAAAGCATAAATAATCATTGCATTGCTTGGAGGAATAATTGGACCCAAGTTAGCAGCTGATGCAATTACTGCACTTATGTATCCCTTGTCATAATATTTATTTAAACTTGGAACCAAAATACTTCCAAGTGCACTTGCGCTTGCAACTGCCGCACCAGTCACGCAAGCAAGGACCATTCCAGATATGATAGTTACATGAGCCAAACCACCATGAACTCTTCCAACTAAACTATTGGAAAAATTTATTAGTCTTTTAATCATATCAGACTCAACCATAATTTCTCCAGCTAACATGAATAATGGTATAGCCATGAGTGGAAAATTATCTACTGCATGCATCATTCTTTGGGGAAGAACTTGTAAATCCATATCTCCTAAAAATAGTGCCCAAAAAGAGGAAAATCCCAATGTAAAAGCTAAGGGCATTCCTAATAAAGCAAAAATTAAAAATAAAATAATTATAATAAGTGTCATTAATTTTTAAAAACGATACCCCCCTTTTGAAAGATTGGTATCAAATGTAAAATACAATGAAATACACAAATAATAATAGCAACATAATAAAAAGAAGCTGAAAAATTTAGAGTCGGCATTAGTTCATCCCATTTTTGATAGGCAATTTTGGAACTTGTATAAAGAACAACGATTAATAGTAAGATAATTGCAAGAGAAAATGCTCTAGTTAAAACTTTTTTAATACCTAAAGAAAACTTATCAAACAAAAAATCAATACCAACATGAGAACCGTATTTAAGCCCATGTGGAATTGCCAAAAAAATTGTCCACACAAAAAAAAGTCTTGAAAGTTCATCGGCAGAGTCCATGGAATGTGAAAAAAAATATCTTAACACTACTTGCATTGAGACAGTAAATGCCATTAATCCCATGCTTGCACAGACAGTAATGTAACTAAGTTGATCAATTTTTTTTAGTAAATTGAAATACATGTGGAGAATTGATTGAGCCACTTCTTAATATATAAAGTGGCTCAATTTCAATAGATAGTTATTTTGTTGCCTCTAGAACAACGTCAACAACATCTGATCCTATTCTTTTTTTTAATTCTACTACGACATTTTTAGTTTTATCAATCAGCTGCGCTCTTACTTGTGGGGAAATACTATCATATTTCATTCCAGCTTTGATTAACTTAGCTTTAGAAGCTTCATCTTCTGTAGCAGCTTGTTTTCTTTGCCAATTTACTGCATTTTTCATAGCAGTTTGAATTGCTTTTTTGTATTCAGGACTTAATTTTTCAAATTTATTTTTATTTGCTACAACAATTATAAAATCAAAAAAATGCCCAGTATCACTTAAGTATTTTTGAACTTCGTTAAATTTTCTAGTTGCAATAATACTATAAGGATTTTCTTGTCCATCCAAAACTCCTTGTTGAAGAGCAGAGTAAACTTCTTTGATACCCATAGATACAGGATTCGCTCCAATAGCTCTAAAGGAAGAAAGATGAACTTCATTTGGCTGTAGTCTAATTTTCAAATCTTTAAAATCATCTAAAGTTTTAAGAGGTCTTTTATTATTAGTTACATTTCTGGAGCCTAATTCCATATAGCCCAGTGTTGCAAATCCTTTGCTCTCTAATTTTTTATTTAATAAGCTTCCAACCTTTCCATCAATTACTTTAAATGCTTGATTCCGGTCTTTAAAAACAAAAGGTAAAGAAACTGCCTCTAATTCAGGAACAGTTCTTCCTAAATAAGCCATTCCAATCCAAGTCATTGCAACCGCTCCAGATCTAACTTGATCTACATTTTCTTTTGCGCCACCAAGCTGCATAGCTGGGAATACGTCTACTTTTAATTTTCCATTAGTTAATTTTGAAACTTCGTCACTAAATTTTTTCATAGCAACACTGCTAGAATGATCTGTTGCAAAGTTTCCTGCTATTCTCAATGTTTCAGCATTTGCATTAGCTGAAAAAAAGAAAATAATTGAAAATATAATTCCAATTTTTTTTAATGTTTTCATATTTTTCCCCATTAGTTGTTTCTTGTAATTCAATATTAATATTCAATAGGTGTCAAATTTATATCGGATTTAAATAAAAACTGCTCATCTTAGTCTCCTACCCGAAGATGTTCTTTATGAGCTACAAAAACTGAGAATAAAATTTATTATTAAATAGGATTGTCCAGATGACCTGTTTTGACATAAATCAGTGCTCCTTCTGATTGGGTACAAGGGGAGTGCTTACTATAGCGAGGACTTCTTATCCATGTGCCCGTTGGGTACCTATCGTATTCATCATGAAATACTCCTTTGATTACAAAAATTTCTTCAGCGCCTGGATGAACGTGCGGTTTAATAATTGTATTAGGAGCCCATTTAACTAGAGCTGTGCCAACTC
>JABMNQ010000129.1 GCA_013204495.1 Candidatus Pelagibacter sp. | reverse complement strand
TTTAGACAATTAGATTCTATTTGTGCAGGCCACCCAGAATACCACCCTGGAACAGGTATAGAAACAACTACTGGTCCACTTGGGCAAGGAATTGCTAACTCAGTTGGATTTGCTATTGCAGAAGAAATTCTTAAAACAAAATTAGGTAAAGAGATAATTAATCACAAAACATATGTTGTGGCAGGCGATGGTTGTTTAATGGAAGGCATAAGTCACGAAGCTATGAGTTTAGCGGGTCACTTAAAGTTAAAAAATCTAGTAATGCTTTTTGATAATAATTCAATTTCTATAGATGGACCAACTAATTTAGCAGTCTCGGATAATTTTAAAAAAAGATTTGAGAGTTACGGTTGGGATTATATTTTGATTAATGGTCACAATGAAAAAGAGATTTTTCGAGCATTAAAAAAAGTTCAAAATGCAAAAAAACCTACCGTCATTTCATGTAAAACAAAAATTGGTTATGGTTCACCAAATAAATCAGGTAAATCTTCTTCACATGGCAGTCCTATTGGTACGGATGAAATCAAACTTGTTAGAAAAAAATTAGACTGGAAATATAAATCTTTTGAAATACCAAAAAATATTTTGAGTGAATGGAAAAAAGTTGGCGATAAAGGGATTAAGTTGGAATCAAGTTGGAATAAACTCTATAAAAGAAAAAAATTAACTATAGATAAAATATTAAAAAATAATTTTTCTAAATCCTTAAAAATAGAAAAACAAATTTCATTAAAAGAAAATAAAAGCTTAGCTACACGAAAATCTTCTGAATTAGTTTTAAATGCACTTACCAAAGAAAATAATACTTTAATAGGAGGGTCAGCTGATTTAGCAGGATCTAATAATACTAAAACTAAATACCATAAAGTTATTAGTTCCGATAACTTTAATGGAGACTATATTCATTATGGTGTACGAGAGCATGCAATGTGTGGAATAATGAATGGTATTGCGCTTCACAGTAAACTTATTCCTTATGGTGGAACGTTCTTAATATTCTCTGATTACTGTAAGCCATCAATACGTTTGTCGGCATTAATGGGTCAAAGAGTAATTTATGTAATGACACACGATTCAATTGGTTTAGGAGAAGATGGTCCTACTCATCAGCCAATAGAACAATTATCTGGCTTAAGATCTATTCCTAATTTGAATGTTTTTAGACCCGCTGATAGAATGGAAACTATAGAGTGCTGGGAATTATCTTTAAAAAATTCGAAAACGCCTAGTATTTTATCTTTAACTAGACAAAACCTTAACCCAATTAGAAAAAAATATTCTAATACAAATAAGTGTTCTTTTGGAGCGTATGAGGTTTTAAGAACAAATAAAAAAATTAACCTAACTATTCTTGCTAGTGGTTCTGAGGTTAATTTGGCAATAGAAACTAGCCATAAATTAGCCAAAGATAAAATATACTCTAAAGTTATATCAGTTCCCTGCCAAGATCTTTTTGATAAACAGTCCAATTTATATAAACAAAAAATTCTTGGTGAAACAAAATTTAAAATATCAATTGAAGCTGCTTCAACTGATTGTTGGAAGAAATATATTGGAACCGAAGGTTTGGCATTTGGAATAGATACATTCGGAAAAAGTGCACCCTATAAAGAGATTTATAAATATTTTGGATTAACAGTTGAAAATATTTCACAAAAAACAAAAAACCTAATAAAGAGTTAGATATGACAGTAAAAGTTGGGATAAATGGAATGGGAAGAATTGGCAGAATGGTAATTAGAGCAATTATTGAAAGCCAAAACAAAAATATAGAAATTAAACATATAAATAACAGATCCAACCCTGAAACTAGCTGTGCTTTAATAAAATACGATTCTATCCATGGAAAATTTAATGCAGAATTAGATTTTGATGAAAAACACTTAATTATTAACAAAAATAAAATTACATTCTCTCAGGAATCTAATATTAAAGATATAAACTGGAAATCATTTGATGTTGATTATGTTTTTGAATGCACAGGAAAATTTAACTCAAAAGGAAAATTATTAGCTCACATAGAAAATGGTGCCAAAAAAGTAATTGTTTCTGCTCCATGCAAAAATGCAGATAAAACAATTGTATTTGGCGTAAACGAAAATATTTTAACTAATGAAGACCAAATTATTTCAGCAGCTTCTTGTACGACTAATTGTCTAGCACCTGTTGCAAACGTTTTAAATGAAGATTTTGAAATTGAAAAAGGGTTCATGACTACTATCCATGCTTTTACTAGTGATCAAAGAATTTTAGATAATTCACATAAAGATCCAAGAAGAGCCAGATCTGCAAGTCAATCTATAGTTCCAACGTCAACAGGCGCATCAAAAGCAATTGGTGAAATTATACCCTCTTTAAAAGGAAAGCTTGAAGGTGTGGCTATGAGAGTGCCGATACCAAATGTTTCTCTAATAGAGTTAGTGTTTTGTACTAAAAAAGAAATAAATAAAGAGACGATCAATGCTGCATTTATAAATGCTACAAAAAAACAAACAAAAAAAGTTTTAGAAGTAACATCGGAAAAACTTGTATCAATTGATTTTAACCATAATTCAGCTTCTGCAATTGTTGATTTATCTTTAACTAGCGTCGTTGGTAAAAATATGGGAAAAATCTCAGCTTGGTATGATAATGAATGGGGCTTTTCAAATAGAATGTGTGACATAGCCGAACATCTTCATAAAATTTCTTAATGAGGGACATAAAAGACCAGATCAATCTTAATAAAAAAAAAGTATTACTTAGACTTGATTTAAATGTCCCATTGGAAAATGGAAAAATTACTGACACGACTCGAATAGATAAAATTTTACCCACAATTAATTATTTATTAAAAAATGATGCCAAAATTATAATACTATCTCATGTTGGCAGACCCAAAGGTAAAGTTGTCAATGAACTCTCACTTGAACCAATTTGCGAAAGCTTGGAAAGCAAATTAAAAACAAATATAAAATTTATTAAAAAAAATATTAAAGAAATAAAGTCTAGTGATCTTTTTATAGATCGAAATGAAAAAATTGTAATACTTGAAAATCTTAGGTTTTATGAAGAAGAAGAAAAAAATGATAAAGACTTTGCAAAACATTTAGCAAATCTAGCCGATATCTATGTTAATGATGCATTCTCTTGTTCACACAGAGCGCACGCTTCTATTTTTGAAATAACAAAATTTATTTCTTCTTATGCGGGTCTTCAATTAAAACTGGAAATTGAGGCTTTAACTAAAATTACTTCTGAAATTAAAAAACCCATAACCTGTATCATTGGTGGGTCTAAAGTATCTTCTAAATTTAATATTATTAAAAACTTAATACCTAAATTTGATAATATTATAATAGTTGGTGGAATGGCTAACAATATACTCAAATATAAAGGTCATGAAATTGGAAAATCTCTTCAAGAAGATAATTGCAATCAAATCGTTGAAGAAATATTTTCATTATCCAAAAAAGAAAATTGTAAAATATTTTATCCAGAAGACGTAGTAACTGGAAAAAGCTTAAATGGATCACCAGAAGTAAAAGAATTGGAAAATGTATCTAAAGATGACTTAATTTTAGATATTGGTCCTAAAACAATAAAAACTATCCATGATATAATTGATAAAAGTAATACTATTCTTTGGAATGGGCCAGCAGGTTATTTTGAAAATCCTAGTTTTGCTAAAGGAAGTATTGAAATTTCTAAAAAAATTGTTGAAAAAAATAAAAATAACACGATTTATTCTGTAGCAGGCGGCGGAGACACTGTTGCTTTATTAAATATAGTGGATGCAATTAATTCTTTTAATTTTGTTTCAACTGCTGGTGGAGCTTTTTTAGAATATCTTGAAGGAAAAGAACTTCCTGGTATAAAAGCTCTAAATTAATATGTCAGAACTAAATAAAATTGCGCTTAAAATACTATCGAATGGTAAAGGTATCCTTGCTGCAGACGAAAGCAACGGCACAATGACAAAAAGACTAGATTCTGTTGCCGTTCCTTCAACATCAGAAAATAGACTGCTATTTAGAGAAACTCTTTTCTCTTCAGAGGGGATGAAAAAATGTATCGGTGGCGTTATTTTATATGATGAAACGATTAAACAAATTTCTAAATCTAAAAAAACTGTCCCAGAACTAATTTATGAAGCAGGTGCAGTTCCTGGAATAAAAGTTGATACTGGGGTTAAAGTTCTAGCTGGCTCTCCTGAAGAAAAAATTACAGAAGGTCTTGATGGCTTAAGAGAGAGATTGGAAGAATATTATAAACTAGGTGCAAGATTTACAAAATGGAGAGGCGTTTATAATATTTCAAATAAATATCCAAGTAAATTATCAATCCATTCAAATGCACATGCTCTTGCTAGATACTCAGCATTAGTTCAAGAATGTGGAATGGTTCCTATAGTAGAACCAGAAGTTTTAATGGATGGAAATCATTCTGCAGAAGACTGTTTTAATAAAACCTCTGAAGTTATTAGAAAATGTTTTGAAGAATTAACACTTCATAAAATTGATTTAAGTGGAATAATTTTAAAACCAAACATGATTTTAGCAGGAGCAAACTCTGATAAAAAAATATCAAACGAGGAAACTGCTAAACTTACCCTAAAATGTCTTAAAGAAAATGTTCCACCAAATGTACCTGGTATAGCATTCTTGTCTGGTGGCCAAACAGAAGTTGGGGCAACAGAAAACTTAAATTTGATTAACAAATACAATGATACAAATTTTATTATGACCTACTCATATGGAAGAGCCTTGCAACAAAGTGCTCTCAAGTTTTGGTCAAAAGATATTACAAATGTTGAGGGTACTCAAAAAGTCTTCAACCATAGAGCCAGCATGTGTACATTAGCAGCTCAAGGAAAATGGTCAGTCGAACTTGAGGGACAATAAAAGAAATAAAAAGTTCGTATATTTAATCTCACCAAACAAGATAGAAAATGTTAAATTTTATACTGATTTATCTTTAGTATTAAAGTCAGGAAAAGTCAGTTTTTTCCAGTTACGATTAAAAGATGAAACAAATCAAAACAAATTAATCATTGGTAAAAAAATTAGGCATATTTGCACAAAATATAAAGTAAAATTTTTAGTTAATGATGACCCCCTACTTGCTAAAAAACTTAATGCAGATGGTTGTCATTTGGGTCAAGGTGATATGGATTTGATAAAGGCAAGAAAAATATTAAAGAATAAAATTATTGGTGTCACTTGTCACAATTCAATAAAACTTGCAAAAGAAGGTATTGCGGCTGGTGCTAATTATTTAGCATTTGGTGCATTTTATTCAACTCAAACTAAAAAAGTTAAATATAAAGCTAGTTTAAAAATATTAAGATCTATAAAAAAAATAACATCCCTACCAATTGTTGCTATTGGTGGCATAAAATTAAATAATTACAAAAAACTCTTATTGAATAAAGCGAACTTTTTAGCTATTTCAGGCTACATTTGGAATAATAAACTATATAAACCTTTAGAAGCTTTAAAAAAATTAAAATGAAAATATACGCAAGTGAAATCAGAGTTGGAATGCTAATCGAATACAAGGATGATCTTTGGCAAGTTCTAAAAACACAATATGTTAAACCTGGTAAAGGTGGTGCTTTTGCTCAAGTTGAAATGAAAAGTTTAAACAAAAATACAAAATTAAATGAGAGATTTAGATCAAGTGAATCTGTTGAAAAAGCTTCATTGGATGAAACAAAGTTTAATTATCTTTATGATGATGAAACAGATTATTATTTTATGGATCCTAAATCTTACGAACAAATTAATATTAAAAAAGAAGCTGTTGGTGAAAAAGGTAAAATGTTAACAGAAAACTTAGAGGTTAGTATAAGTTTTTATAATGAAAAACCTTTAACTGTAGATTTACCCAATCAAGTAACATGTACAATTGATACAACGGATGTTGCTTTAAAAGGACAAACTGTTTCCTCTTCTTACAAGCCTGCAACTTTAGATAATGGAATAAATATTCAAGTGCCTCCCTTTATTGTAAGTGGAGATAAGATCATAGTTGATACCAGAACTATGGAATATATTAAAAAAATATAAATCTTATGCAATCCATATCAGCTAATCTAAATATCATGATCAAGGCTGCCGAAAAAGCATCTAGAGCTTTAATTAGAGATTTTGGTGAAATAGAAAAGCTACAAGTTTCAATCAAGGGACCTACTGACTTTGTATCGAACGCAGATTTAAAAGCTGAAAAAATTATTATTGAAGAATTAAAGAAAGCAAGACCTTACTATTCTATTATTAGTGAAGAAGATGGCTCTGAAACGAATAAAGATAAAGATCACACTTGGATTATAGATCCAATAGATGGTACTACAAATTTTTTACATGGCGTTCCTCATTTTGCTATATCAATTGCATTAAAATCTGATGATGAAATAGTTTCAGGTTTAATTTACGATCCAATTAAAGATGAAATGTTTTATGCTGAAAAAGAAAGTGGCGCTTTCTTTAACAATCAAAGAATTAGAGTATCCAAAAAAAGAGAGCTTAATAGTTGTTTGTTTGCTACGGGTGGTGTAACAAAAAATGAAGTTGATTTACCTTTAAGAAAATCTGGTAGTGCAGCACTTGATATTGCCTATGTTGCAGCAGGTAGATATGATGGCTATTTTCAAAATGACCTTAATTTATGGGATATAGCCGCAGGTATAATAATTTTAAAAGAGGCTGGTGGTATGATTAACGAAATAGACCTTTCTCAAAATAAAAATATCCAGGTAAGGGCCTCCAGCATGGCAATTAATGAGAAAATGCTTGAAAAATTAAAGAACTTTTAATTGTTTTATAGAATTCTTTTGCTATAAGTCTCGATATGAAAAAAGACATACACCCAAACTACCACACAATTAAAGTAGAAATGACTGATGGAACTCAATTTGAGACAAGATCAACTTGGGGTAAAGAAGGAGAGGTTTTAAGATTAGAGATTGATCCAAAGTCTCATTCAGCTTGGACAGGTGGAAAACAAAAGTTAATGGATAAGGGTCGTGTTAGTAAATTCAATAAAAAATTCCAAAACTTCAGATCAGAAAAAAAGGATTAAATGTCAAACGTACCATTAATGCCAATGGCAACTGCTGTTTGGCTAGTAGAAAATACAACACTTACATTCAAACAAATTGCAAAGTTCTGTAATTTACACGAGGTAGAAGTTCAAGGTATTGCTGATGGTGAAGTTGCAAAAGGAATAATGGCTTACAATCCAATTATATCTGGTCAGCTTACTAGAGAAGAAATTGAGTTAGCTTCAAAAGATGAAAATAAAGAATTACAGATAAAAAATACTGATATTGAAATTTCAACTGAAGATAAAAAAATTAAAAAATATATTCCTTTATCTAAAAGACAAGACAAACCAGATTCGGCTTTATGGCTAATCAAACATCATTCATTACTAAAAGATTCACAAATAGCAAAACTAGTTGGTGTGACTAAAGCATCTGTAACTTCAATTAAAAATAAGAGCTATTGGAATTATAATAATTTAAATCCTAAAGACCCTGTTGCATTAGGGCTTTTTTCTCAAAAAGATCTAATTGAAGCTATTGAAAAAGCTGAAAGAAGAATAAAAAGAGAAAAAAAAGAAAAAGAGAAGGCAAAATTAACTAGAGAAGTTTCGAACATTGAATAATTTTAATAGACACCAAAATTATATAATGGTAGTTAAACATTCTTAAAAATATTTATGAAAATAGAAGTCAAAGATAACAACATTGAACAAGCCCTAAGAGTTTTAAAAAGAAAACTACAACGTGATGGCTTTTTTAAAGTAGTGAAATTAAAGAGCGTTTACGAAAAACCCTCTGAAAAGAAAAAAAGAATTCTACAAGAAAACATTAAAAGAGTTAAAAAGCTTAATAAGCTTAAAAATAGAATTTAAATATACCGCGGGGTGGAGCAGTCTGGTAGCTCGTCAGGCTCATAACCTGAAGGTC
>JABMNQ010000128.1 GCA_013204495.1 Candidatus Pelagibacter sp. | reverse complement strand
TCCTAATGGATCTGGTAAAACTACCTTGTTTAATCTGATTGCGGGAAATTTAAAATCTTCTAGTGGAAAGGTGTTATTTAACGATGAAGATATAACCGATGTTCCTTCATATGAGCTCTTTTCAAAAGGAATTTTAAGAACATTCCAAATAGCGCATGAATTTACTAATCTTTCAGTGCTTGAAAACTTGATGATGGTTCCAGAAAATCAATCTGGTGAAAAATTAATGACTGCTTTATTGAAATCAAGTCTAGTTAGAACCGAAGAACTTGTTATTAAGCAAAAAGCACAGGATGTAGTAGATTTTTTAAACCTTAAACATCTATCAAATGAATTGGCAGGTAATTTATCGGGTGGGCAAAAAAAACTATTAGAACTTGGAAGAACTATGATGGTTGATGCAAAACTTGTTTTATTGGATGAAGTGGGCGCTGGTGTTAACAGAACATTACTTAAAGACTTAGGAACGGCAATACTTAAGCTAAATAAAGAACAGGGTTATACGTTTTGTATGATTGAACATGATATGGAATTTATAAGCAGATTGTGTGATCCAGTCATTGTGATGGCAGAAGGTTCTGTTCTATTTGAAGGTACAGCAGAAGAAGTAAAAAAAGATGAAAAAGTTATTGAAAGTTATTTAGGTAGAGGATCAAAATTAAAGGATAAAAGCTAATGGCTTTTTTTGAAGGTATAAAAATGACAGGTGGGTATGGTAATGGCCCTGATATCATTAATTCTTGTTCTGTTAATGTAAATAGAGGAGAAATAGTTTCAATTCTTGGACCTAATGGAGCTGGTAAATCCACAGCAATGAAAGCAATGCTTGGACTTTTAAATTTAAAATCTGGTTCCGTTATAATTGATGGCAAAGATATTTCAAAACTTTCACCACAAGATAGAGTTAGAGAAGGCATTTCCTTTGTGCCACAAACAAAAAATGTTTTTTCAGGAATGACTGTTGAAGAAAATTTAGAGATGGGAGCCTACTTAAGAAATGATGACTTTAAAAATATTATTGAAGAAATCTATGAACTTTTTCCAATCCTAAGAGAAAAAAGAAATCAATTAGTTGGAGAGTTATCGGGAGGTCAAAGACAGCAAGTAGCTCTTGGTAGAGCATTAATGATTAGGCCATCTGTTTTAATGTTAGACGAACCTACTGCTGGAGTGTCCCCAATTGTTATGGATGAATTATTTGATCATATTATAAAAGTAAAAAGAACTAATGTTGCAATTTTAATGGTTGAACAAAATGCTAAACAAGCACTTAATATTTCTGATCGAGGATATGTTTTAGTTACTGGTGAAAATAAATATTCAGGAACAGGAAAAGAATTATTAAATGATCCAAGAGTAAGAAGCTCTTTTTTAGGAGGATAGTATGGATTTTTTAAATGCAATAATATTATTATTAAATTACATTTTTGTACCAGCTCTTGCTTATGGTTCACAATTAGCACTAGGTGCAATATTTGTAACTTTAATTTATGGAATTTTAAGATTTGCTAACTTCGCTACTGGAGACATGATGGCATTTGGAACGATGGTGACAATTTTATTTACTTGGTACTTTCAATCATTAGGTATTTCATTAGGTGTTTTGCCTACAGCTCTTCTCGCTATACCTTTTGCGATAATTTTTACAATTGGTTACATGCTTTTAGTAGATAAATATGTATTTAAGTATTATAGGGTTAATAAAAGCCCACCAGTTCAGCTTGCTATGGTTAGTATTGGTGTAATGTTTGTAACTCAAGCAATTGTTAGAATAATAATTGGTCCAGCAGATAGAAGATTTTTTGATGGTGAAAGATTTATTATTAAAGCTGGTGAATTTAAAGAGATGACAGGACTAAATGAAGGTTTAGCAATTAAATCAAGTCAAGTATTAACAATATTTGTAACAATAGTATTGGTTTCGATTTTATTTTGGTTTTTAAAAAAAACTAAAACAGGAAAAAGTATGCGTGCTTATTCTGACAATGAAGATTTAGCTTTATTATCAGGAATTGACCCTAAAAGAGTGGTCATGATAACATGGATTATAGCAGGTATTTTAGCAACTATTGGAGGGGCACTCTATGGTTTGGATAAAAGCTTTAAACCATTTACATATTTTAACAATATGTTGCCGATATTTGCGGCAGCAATTGTTGGGGGAATTGGAAATCCTTTTGGCGCTTTCTTAGGTGGTTACGTAATAGCTTTTTCAGAAATATTTTTAACTTATGCTTATAAGAAATTTTTTATGTATGTGTTGCCAGCAAGCATGGAGCCTGAAAGTTTAGTCCAATTACTATCAACGGATTATAAATTTGCAGTATCTTTTTCAATATTAATTATTGTTTTACTTTATAGGCCTAACGGTATTTTTAAAGGGAAGGTATTGTGAGAAAACATTTAAATGTAATTTTAGCCTACGCAGTAATGTTAGGGCTTATTATTTTAGTTGGAATATTCCAATCATGGAATGTTGCTTTATCAATTTTTAATATGTGTTTGATTTCAGCGGTGATGACGATGGGTGCAAATATTCAATGGGGTTATGCTGGTTTAATTAATTTTGGTCTTATGGGTTATGCAGCCCTTGGAGGATTAGCGGCAGTTTTAATTTCAGTAGACCCCGTACAAGAAGCTTGGGTTGCTGGTGGCTTTAATATTCTTATGTCTTTATGGTTAATAGTTGCAATGGTGTTTATTGTTCGATTTGTATTAAAACATTTTGAAAAGTCTAAATTTAGAACATATGGTATTGCTGCAATAATCATTTCAGGCATAATAATAATAAAAATTACCTCTCAATCGAGTATTGAGGCTATTGAGAATGTAAATCCTGCAACAACAGGTTTTCTTGGGGGATTGGGACTTCCTATTATATTTTCATGGATTGTGGGTGCTTTCTTTGCTGCTGGTCTTGCATTTATAGTTGGTAAAGTTGCATTAGGTTTACGAGCAGACTACTTGGCCATTGCAACATTACTAATATCAGAAATAGTTATAGCAATTA
>JABMNQ010000127.1 GCA_013204495.1 Candidatus Pelagibacter sp. | reverse complement strand
GAAAGTCATAATCATCCTTCTTTTATCGAACCTTACCAAGGTGCTGCAACAGGTGTTGGTGGGATTATGAGGGATGTTTTTACAATGGGCGCAAGACCTATAGCCAATCTTAACTCAATTCATTTCGGCTCACCGCAACATAAAAAAACTAAGAATTTACTGCGTGGAGTTGTTCATGGAATTGGTGGATATGGTAATTGCATGGGGGTTCCAACTATTGCTGGTCAAACTAGTTTTGACGAGTCTTATAATGGTAACATTTTAGTAAATGCGATGACATTAGGATTGGTTAAAAAAGATAAAATTTTTTATTCAAAAGCTGCAGGATTAGGAAAGCCTGTAATATACGTTGGCTCTAAAACTGGGAGAGACGGCATACATGGTGCTAGTATGGCATCCGCTTCTTTTGATGATAAAATTGAAGAAAAAAAACCAACTGTTCAAGTTGGAGATCCCTTTACAGAAAAACTATTATTAGAAGCTTGTTTAGAATTAATGGCAGGAGATTCAATTATAGCCATACAAGATATGGGGGCTGCGGGATTAACTTCTTCAAGTATTGAAATGGCTTCAAAGGGAAATTTGGGAATTGAAATAAATTTAAATAAAGTTCCTTGTAGAGAAGCAAATATGACCCCTTACGAAATTATGCTCTCTGAAAGCCAAGAGCGAATGCTTATCGTTTTAGAAAATGGCAAAGAAGAAATGGCTCAAAAAATATTTGATAAATGGAATTTAGACTTTGCGGTAATTGGCAAAACTACAAAAAGTAAAAAAATTCAACTATATTTCAATGAAGAAAAAGTTGCTGATATTCCTGTTAATACATTGGTTGAAAACTCACCCATGTATGATCGTAAATGGAAGAAAGCTAAATTACCTAAAAAAATAAAAATTAAAAAAGAAGAATTTAAAACTTTAAAGATAAAAAATGTTTTAAATAAAATATTATCTAATCCTAATATATGTAGCAAAGAATGGATTTGGCAACAATATGATCACACTGTTATGGGTGATACTATTCAAAAGCCTGGAGGAGATGCTGGTGTTGTTAGAGTTCATGGCACCAAAAAAGCGATTGCAGCTTCAGTGGATTCTTCAGCTGTTTATTGTTGGGCTCATCCACTAAGTGGTGGAAAACAAATTGTTTGTGAAAGTTGGAGAAATTTAATTTCAGTTGGTGCAAAACCAATTGCAATCACTAACTGTTTAAATTTTGGTAGCCCTGAGAATGAAGAAAATATGGGAGAATTTGTTGAATGCGTTCAAGGTTTAGGTGAAGCAAGTGCTTACTTAGACTTTCCAGTAGTGTCTGGAAATGTTTCTTTTTATAATCAAACTAAAGATATAGGAATTAAACCAACTCCAACAATTGGGGGTGTTGGATTAATTAAAAATTATGAAAATATGGTGACCATGGATTTAAAAGAAGTTGATAATATTCTTTTACTAATAGGTAAAACTGAAGGCCACTTAGACCAAAGCTTATTTGCAAGAGAAATTTTAAATGAAAAAAATGGCCCACCTCCTGAAATTAATCTTTTTAATGAAAAGAATAATGGCGTAACAATCTTAAAACTTATTGATAAAAAATTTATTAAAGCCGCTCACGATGTCTCTTTAGGGGGTATAATTACCGCTCTTTCTTTAATGTGTATTAAAGGCAAGAAAGGTGCGACCCTTAAAAAACCTAATTACTTAATTAATCAATTTGAATACTTATTTGGTGAAGATCAAGGAAGATACATCTTAGAAATTGTTAAAGATGACCTTCAAAGTGTGACTGAAATACTTCAAGAAAACTCTGTGTATTTTGATGAACTTGCAACGGTAAATGAAAATGAATTAATTATTGATAATAAGACAAAAGTATCAATTGACGATTTGATTGAATCACATACAACTTGGTTAACTAACTACATGAGCAATTAAAATGGCAATGGACTTAAAAGAAATTGAAACACTAATTAAAGAATCTATTTCTGACGCTATAGTTGAAATTGAAGATTTAGCAGGTGATGGTAACCATTATTCAGCAACGGTTACATCAAAAGAATTTTCTGGAAAAAACAAAATTGAACAACATAAAATGGTGTACAATTCTTTAAAAGGAAAAATGGGTAACGAACTACACGCATTAGCAATTAAAACAAAGGAACAATAATGGATGATAACACAAAAAATTTAATTCAAAGTCATATTGATACAAACGAAGTATGTTTATTTATGAAGGGAACACCTGATGCTCCTCAATGTGGATTTTCTATGGCTATATCAAACATGTTAAAAATTTTAGAAGTAAATTATAAAGGGGTCAATGTTCTTGAATCTCAATCTTTAAGAGAAGGTATAAAAGAATTTAGTGACTGGCCTACTATTCCACAAGTTTATATCAAAGGTGAATTTGTTGGTGGCTGTGACATCGTTAAAGAAATGTACGAAAACGGTGAACTCAAGAAAGTTCTTGAGGATAAAGGAATTAATTTTAAAAATTAAATATTTATTATCTAGAGTAATATTCAATTACTAGATTAGGTTCCATAACAACTGGATAAGGAACTTCATTAAACTTAGGCGTTCTAACAAAAGTAACTTTCTTATTCTTTTCGTCTAATTGAATATATTCAGGTGTTTCTCTTTCTTTATTTGCTAAAGCAATATCAATGAAAGCTAACTGTTTAGATTTATCTCTAATTTCAATTACATCTTCTTCTTTAACAACATAACTTGCAATATTAACTTTTTTACCATTAACTCTTACATGACCATGGTTGATAAGTTGTCTTGCTGAAAATACTGTTGTTGAAAATCTTGCTCGGTAAACAACTGAATCAAGTCTTCTCTCAAGCAAACCAATTAAATTTTCGCTAGTATCCCCTTTTAA
Source organism: Candidatus Pelagibacter sp. (assembly GCA_013204495.1). Lineage (GTDB taxonomy): Bacteria > Pseudomonadota > Alphaproteobacteria > Pelagibacterales > Pelagibacteraceae > Pelagibacter. The sequence goes on along the minus strand of JABMNQ010000127.1, from coordinate 4,373 downwards.
CATGGTAGCTTTTTTATAAATATTTCTGAATTGTCTTTCATTAATGTTACCGTAGTAACCTTTTAATTTTTGTTTAGCTTGTAGCTGAATTCCGTAATCCGAAGGTTTACCTTTTCTACCTTGACCGTGCTGGCCAGGACCATAATCTCTTTTATTAAAAGGACTTTTAGGTCTACCCCATAGGTTAATTTTTAACCTTCTGTCAATTTTGTGTTTAGCGCTTATTCTTTTTGTCATTTGATAGGAGGGTTTATAAACTTACTCATTATTTTGTCAATGAACCTTTTTTCGCTAAACTTGCAAATACACTAGATAAAATACGTATTTCCTTCACGGAAAGCTCCATTTTAGAAAAAATACTTCTTAAGTTTTCAAGCATTATTGGCCTCTTCTCTAAGGGTTTAAAAAAGTTCTTTTCCTCTAATTTTTTGATACATAAATTAGTCATTGCTTGAATGTCCTTTTTACTAGCTAAAGTTACTTTTTTTGATTTCGAATACTTAGAGCTCTTTAAATTAATAATATTAGCTACTGTGTGGGCAATAATAATAACACTATGGGACAAATTTAATGATTTGAAATCAGGATTAGTTGGAATGTACATGGTGTAATTTGCATAACTAATCTCATTATTGGATAACCCAGATGCCTCTGAACCAAATAAAAAAGCAACTTTTTTATTAAAATCAATTTTTTTTAAGTCTTCTAATGTGATGTGTTTAATATTTTTGTTTCTAAACCTTGCAGAGGTTGCAATAATATAATCTACTTTTTTAACAGCAGATTCTAATGTTTCGTGTACTTTAGCACTAACAATTAAATCTTTTGCACCAACAGAGGTTGCTAGTATTTTATCATTTGGAAAAATTGGTCTTGGTTTAACAATAATTAACTTTTTAAAGTTAAAGTTTTTAATAGCTCTAGCGCAAGCACCAATATTCTCAGATAATTGAGGTTGATGTAAAATAAATGAAATATTATTAAATGACATTAAAGACTTGCAGGAGCATTATCTTTGAATAATTTATAATCTAAACTATCTACCAAGGCTTTAAATGAAGCATCAATTATATTTGCAGATACTCCAATTGTGAACCAATTCTTACCATTTGAATCTGTACTCTCTATTGAAACTCTAGTGATCGCCTCAGTCCCTGTATTTAAAATTCTAACTTTGTAATCAACCAATTTAAGGTCTTTCAAATATTCAGAATATTTATTTAATCGTTCCACATTCTGCCTAATTGCATTATCCAAAGCATTAACAGGGCCGTTTCCTTCACCCGTACACATTATTTTTTCACCATCTACTTCAAGTAGTGCTTTTGCAGATGAAATAATTTTTCCCGATGAATCCTTTTTAACAGAAACATCATATTCTTTAATCAATATATATCTTGGTATTTTACTAATAATTCTTCTAGCTAATAATTCAAAAGATGCGTCAGCTCCGTCATAACTATAACCAATAAATTCTCTATCTTTTACTTCATCTAAAAGTTTTTTAATTTTTGGATCATTTTCATCTATTTCAATACCAATAGTTTTTAATCTAGAAATTATATTGGATTTCCCTGATTGATCTGACACTACAATATTTCGAGAATTTCCAACCTCTTCTGGGTTAATATGTTCATACGTTCTTGGGTCTTTTTGAACAGCTGACACATGAAGCCCTCCTTTGTGAGAAAATGCTGCAGCGCCAACATAAGGTAGATGTTTATTAGGTTTTCTATTTAATATTTCATCTAATAATCTTGAGCATTGAGTTAAATTTTTAATGTTGTCTGGTTTAATTTTTAATTGAAATTTTGAAGAAAAATCATCTTTTAAAAAAAAGGTTGGAATTAATGACATTAAATTAGCATTGCCACATCTTTCACCTAACCCATTGATCGTTCCTTGCACTTGTCTAACGCCAGCCCAAACTGCTGCTAAAGAATTAGCCACTGCATTACCAGTATCGTTATGAGCATGTATGCCTAAATTTTTTCCAGGTATGACTTTAGAAACTTCTTCAACTATTTTTGTAATCTCATGGGGTAAGGTTCCTCCATTAGTATCACATAAAACAATCCATCTAGTTCCTTCATCAAATGCTACATGAAGACAAGATAAAGCATAACTTGGATTAGCTTTGTATCCATCAAAGAAATGCTCTGCATCAAACATAAATTCTTTATTTTCTTTAACAAAATGTTTGGCAGTCTCCCTTATATTTTCTAAGTTTTCCTCATTAGAAATACCAAGGGCTATATCAACATGAAAATCCCAAGTCTTACCCACAATACAAACTGCAGGTGTATTTGAATTTAATAGCGCTGATAGACCTGGGTCATTATCAGCACTTCGACCAGTTCTTTTGGTCATACCAAATGATGTTAGTTTTGCATTTTTAAATGAATGTTTTTTCTGAAAAAATTCAGTATCTGTAGGATTTGCTCCAGGCCAACCTCCTTCTATATAATCAACACCCAAATTATCTAAGGCAGCAGCAATTTTCATTTTATCGTCTACAGAAAAGTCTACACCTTGCGTTTGTGCACCATCTCTTAACGTTGTATCGAATATAAAAAGTTGTTCTTTACTCATTTTAATTTCCAAATTGTTTTACCATCTTTGTCTTCTATTAAAACCCCTTTGTCCAAGAGTTCATTTCTAATTAAATCAGCTTGGGTATAATCTTTGTCTTCTCTCGCTTTATTTCGAAGATCAATTAGTTTTAAAATATCAGATTCACTAATTGTTGATTTTTTCTTTTTAAGCTCTAGCCACTCTTCTTTTGTTTTGTTTAAAATACCTATGAAATTACAAGCTGAAACAAATAAACTTTTATCTACATTGGTACCTTTTAAAGCTTTATCATAAAGTTGATGTAACTTTGCTATGTAACCTGGTGTATTTAAATCATCATATAGCGGAGATAAAATTTCTTCATTTAAAACTGTTTTATCATTAGCAGGTAAATAGACTTCATACCATTTATCAATGGTATTTTTGCAATCATCTAAAAGCTTCTCATTCCAGTCTAGTGGTTGTTTATAATGCGCACTCATTAGAGCAAATTTTAAAACTTGACCATCAATGTTAGCTTTAAAATCTTTTATCTTTAAGATGTTGCCAGTTGATTTTGCCATTTTCTCATTAGACATAGTAATAAATGCGTTATGGATCCAGTAATTAGCAAAAACCTTAGTATCATTTGCACATCTTGATTGAGCAATTTCATTTTCGTGGTGCGGGAAAATCAAATCAATTCCACCTCCATGGATATCAAATACATTACCTAAATATTTTTTTGACATTGCTGAACATTCTAAATGCCAGCCTGGTCTACCTTTCCCCCATGGCGAATCCCAAAAAAATTCCTCCACAATAGATGGTTTCCATAAAACAAAATCTTCTGATTTTTTTTTATTTTCTGAAACTTCTATTCTAGATCCAGCAATTAAATCTTCTAATTTTTTATTTGATAACTTTCCATAATCTGGAAACTTACTTACTTCAAAATAGACATGGTTGTTGGCCTCGTAGGCAAAACCTTTTTCAATTAAAGATGAGATCATTTCAATCATAAGATCAATATGGTCTGTAGCTTTTGGTTGTTGATTTGGGTTATCTAAATTTAAATAATTACAATCATCATTAAATTCACTTATAATATTATTTGTTAAGTCAGATATTGAAATATTTTTCTCTTTAGCTGATTTAATAATTTTATCATCAACATCTGTAATATTTCTCACATAATTTATTTTACCCTGTCCATATTTTGATTTTAAAACCTTGTATAAAATATCAAAAATAACAAGAGGCCTTGCGTTACCAATGTGAGGATTATCATAAACAGTTGGACCACAAACATACATGCCAATGTTTTCTTTATCTAATGGAACAAATTTTTCTTTTTTGTTACTTAGATTGTTTGTTAAATAAATATCCTTATTCATTATCTTAGAATTATACTTTAATTATAGATTTGTGAATCTATAAGATTAGTTGGGAATCTTGCAGACTGGAATTGGTTCCATTTTATGCAAGTTCATCTTTCTTATTTTTTCGTATTTCTCTCTATTTGTAGAGTTAACGTTGTTCATAGCCTCTTCTAACTCTTCATATTTAAGACCCAGTTGCCCTTCATCAGTTCTACCATCATCCCACAATCCATCTGTTGGTGCTGCTTCAACAATCTCTTTTAATATATTAAGTGATTTTCCTATTTCCCATACTTCGGTCTTATTACAATCAGCAATAGGAGAAATATCTACTCCGCCATCTCCATATTTTGTGTAAAAACCAACTCCAAAATCCTCTACTTTATTTCCCGTTCCAGCTACTAAATAGCCATGAATTCCTGCAAAATAATACAAAGT
>JABMNQ010000126.1 GCA_013204495.1 Candidatus Pelagibacter sp. | reverse complement strand
ATGACTATAGTGGGCGTCAATACTCCTGAAAAAATGTAATGTTAAAAGAATTAAAATATCTTTTTTTTATATTGATGATTTCTTTATTTTTTTTTCTATCCTTTAAATATTATTTTTCTGACAATAATAAAAAAAACTCTTACCGATCTTTCAAAGAAGCTGATGAAAAAATAGCCACCTATTCTAAAAAATTAGTTTTATTAAATAACGACACTAATGATGTTCTTGAATATCTGGAAAAGAGGATAGATAAAAATAAGAAAAGTTATAATTTTTGGAAATTAATAAATAATAATGAATAATAGAAGAAGTTTTATCACAGGAATTAAATCTACAGTTTTAGGTGAAAAAGAAATAAAATTTTTAAAAAAATATAAACCATGGGGTGTAATTCTTTTTTCTAGAAATATTAAGTCTCTTAAAAATACCAACATTTTAACCAAACAAATAAGAAAACTATTTAAAGACGATAAATATCCAATTTTGCTAGATCAAGAGGGTGGTAGAGTAAATAGACTAAAAGATTTTATTAACACCGACCCATTTACAGGTGAATTTTTTGGGAACCTTTATTTAAAAGACAAAAAAAAATTTTATGACTATTACAAAATATTTTCAAACCAAACGTCATTTTTACTTAAATCGATAGGTATAAATATCAATACCGTACCAGTTCTTGATTTAAGGTCAAAAGGTTCAAGTTCAATAATAGGTGATAGATCATTTTCAAAAAACCCTAAAGTAGTTTCCACAATTGGTGACATTTGCATAGATAGCTTTCATCGAAACAAAATTGGTACTATTATTAAGCATATACCCGGTCATGGTTTGGCCAAGGTTGATAGTCACAAATTAACACCTACTATTAAAAAAAAACGTAAATATTTACTAAAAAATGATTTTTTACCCTTTAAAAATAAAGCTAGTCTTTTTGCCATGACGGCTCACATAATTTATCAAGATATCGATAAATTTAATACAGCAACTCACTCTAAAGAAATTATCCAATTAATCAGAGATAACATTAAATTTAAAAACATTATTATGTCTGATGACATATCAATGAAAAGTTTAAAAAACTCAATTAGGGTAAATACATTAAAGGCTTTTAATGCTGGTTGTGATTTAGTACTTCATTGCAACGGAAATTATAAGGAAATGCTGGAGGTTGCGCTTAACTCACCGTTAATAAGTAAGTTTATAATCAAAAAAACATCAGAATTTTATAAAATTTTAAGTTAATATTTAGAATGCCAGACACTGATTCTAATAATTTTAATGTAGATCTTAATAATTATCAAGGTCCACTAGATATTCTATTAGATTTAGCTAAAGCACAAAAAGTAAACCTTGAAGATATTTCTATAACAAAGTTAGCTGATCAATTTTATGAATTCATCACAAGTGAAAAAAATCTTAACTTAGAAGTAGCTTCTGAGTATTTGGTAATGGCAACATGGTTAACTTATTTAAAATCTAAACTTTTATTACCTGGCAACTCTGAAGAAGAATTTAAAGTATTGGAAGTTGCTGAAAAATTAAAATTACAATTAAAAAAATTAGAATTAATACGACTACTTTCTGATCAAATGTTAAAAAGAAAAAGACTAGGAAGAGAAATTAGATTAAGAGGCATCAAGGGGAGTATTAGATCGATTTATAGCACTGAATATAAATTAAATCTTTATGAACTATTAAAATCTTATTCTTCTATTATTATGACTAAAGATTTTCAAAGAATGAACATTCCTAAATTGCCAGTCTTTACTACAGAAGATGGAATAAAAAGAATTAGAGAATTCTTTGGAAAATTGATTGATTGGAAAAATATTAACGATTTAATCCCTCAAAGTTTTAAAAGTGGTACTCAATATAGAAGATCAGGGAAGGCTGGAATTTTTACTGGATCTCTTGAGCTTGTTAAAGAAGGTAATCTAACTATTAAACAAGAAAATTTATTTGATGATGTTTATATTAAGGAAATAAAATGACAAAAATAAAAAAAAATTTGAGTAATAATATAGTTTCTTTCCCAACCAAACTGAACGAAGGTGAGAGAGAAGTTGAAGCAATCGTTTTTGCTGCTGCTGAACCGCTCGATATAGATACCATTGAATCAAAAATTTCAAAAAAAATTGATGTTTTAAAAACTTTAGAAAAACTCCAAGTGGAGTATTCATCTAGGGGTATAAATTTAGTTTGTATATCTAATAGATGGTCTTTTAGAACATCTGAAGCCCTATCCAATTTAATGTCTCAAGAAAAAACTGTAGAAAAAAAACTTTCTAGAGCTGCGATTGAAACTCTTGCTATAATTGTTTATCATCAACCAGTAACTAGAGCTGAAATAGAAGAAATTAGAGGCGTTGCATTTGGAACAAATACACTTGATATATTGATGGAGCTTAATTGGGTTAAACCCCAAGGACGTAAAGATGTGCCAGGAAAACCTATTCAATATGGAACTACAGATGATTTTTTAAGTCATTTTAGTCTCCAAAAATTATCGGATTTACCTACTGTTGATGAGCTAGGATCTGCCGGTTTAATTGATACCTCAAACATAGATAATGCAATATTTGGAACTGGTAAATTTTATAAAGAAAAACAAGAAGAAAAAAAAGAGGATATCTATGAAAATATAGATGAGATGTTAAGCGGAACACTTAAACCTGACGAAGAAAAATAAAAATTTTCTTTAAAAAAAATACTAAAAGAGGTATAAAAATTTATGAGCATAGGAATTTGGCAAATAGCAATAGTTGTAATTTTAGTAGTACTTTTATTTGGTAGAGGCAAAATCTCTAGTTTAATGGGTGATGTCGCAAAAGGCATTAAAAGTTTTAAAAAAGGTATGGCCACAGATATCACAGATGAGCCAGAACCTAAAAATGTTTCTGAAAACAATCAAGACAGTAAAGACAAAGAATAAATCAAATGCCCACTATTGGCTGGTTTGAGATTTTACTGGTAGTAGCTGTAGCAATTATTGTTATAGGTCCTAAAGATTTTCCATTCATGTTAAAAAAAGTTGGATCTTGGATCGGTACAACCAAAAGATATATTAGTACTATACAAAGTGAAGTTGCAGACCTTGATATTGGCTCTAATGAAATAGAAAAAACAGCAGAAGAAAAAAAAGATAATGACAAAATCCGAAAATGAAGGTGGCTTTGTAAGTCATTTAACAGAACTTAGAAAAAGATTAATTCATTCTTTTATTTTTTTATTCATCTTTTTTATTGGATGTTATTTTTTTTCAGAACACCTTTATGGCTTTCTTGTTGAGCCATTTGCTAAAGCAGTAAATGATAGTGGTACTGATAGAAGATTAATTTTTACAGCTTTACAAGAAACTTTTTTAACATACTTAAAGGTTTCATTTTTTGCTGCATTCTTCATTACATGTCCCTATATATTAATGCAAATATGGAAATTTATTGCACCAGGACTCTATAAACATGAAAAAATTGCAATTGTTCCTTATCTAGTTTTAACACCTATATTATTTTTCTTAGGAGGTATGCTTGTCTATTATTTAATAATGCCATTAGCCATAAAGTTTTTTCTCTCATTCGAGAGCACTGGTGCATCAACTGGATTACCTATTCAATTAGAAGCAAAAGTAAGTGAATATCTTTCACTTATAATGAAATTAATTTTTGCATTCGGTATAAGTTTTCAGCTACCTGTTGTTCTTAGTTTATTAGCCAGAGTAGGTATAGTTGATGCTAAATTTCTCAGAGAAAAGAGAAAATATGTTGTTGTAATGATTTTTGCTGCTGCAGCGCTATTAACTCCGCCAGATCCCATAACACAAATTGGCTTAGCAATACCATTATTGATTTTATATGAATTATCTATATTTTCTGTAAATATTATTGAAAAGAAGAATAAAAAAGATGCATAATATAAAAGAAATTAGAAACGATATTGAAACTTTTAAAAAAGCTTTAGATAAAAGGTTCCTAGATATAGATGTTGAAGAAATCTTATCTTTGGACGAAAATAATAGAAAATATATTCAACAAAGAGAAATACTTGAAAAAGAGAAAAAAGATATATCAAAATCGAAAGATAAGATGCAGTTTGAAAAATCTAAAAATATTTCTATAGAAATTGAAAAAATTAGTAAACTACAATTTGAAGCTAAAAATAAACTAGATACAATCTTGGCATCAATACCCAACATACCTTATTTAGATGTACCCGTAGGTAAAGATGAAAATTCAAATATAGAAGTTTTAAAATCAGGAAAAATACCTGAATTTACCTTTAAACCAAAATCTCATTATGAATTAGGTGAAAATTTAAATATGTTAGATTTTGAGCTAGCAACGAAAACTACTGGTTCCAGGTTTGTTTTTGTTAAAGACAAATTAGCTTCATTGGAAAGAGCATTATCAAATTTTATGCTAGACACCCACGTTAACATTAATGGTTATAAGGAAATTTCACCACCTTTAATAGCCACAGATTCTACCATGTTTGGTACTGGTCAATTACCAAAATTTGATAATGACCAATTTGAACTTAAACTTGACGATTCTAATGAAAGAAAATTTTTAATTCCAACGGCTGAAGTTATATTAACCAATATTGTTAAAGATCAAATAGTTGATAAAAAAGAACTTCCAATGCGGATGGTAGCATCAACCCCTTGTTTTAGAAAAGAAGCTGGTAGTTATGGAAAAGATACTAAGGGAATGATTAGACAGCATCAATTTTATAAAGTTGAAATGGTTAGCATTGTTGAAGCCGACAAATGTTTGTCAGAACTGGATAGAATGACTGATTGTGCCACCAAAATATTAGATTTATTAAAACTCCCTTACAGAAAAATTATTTTATGTACTGGTGATATGGGTTTTAGTGCGGAAAAAACTTTTGACATTGAAGTTTGGCTTCCATCAGAAAATAAATATAGAGAAATTTCTAGTTGCTCATCTTGTGGCTCATTTCAAGCCAGAAGAATGAAAGCAAGATATAAAAATGATAATAAAGAAACAGTTTTGGTTGGCACGCTAAATGGTAGTGGGCTAGCCGTTGGAAGAACACTCGTCGCAATACTTGAAAACTATCAACAAGAAGATGGGTCTATTATTATCCCCGAAGTTTTAAAGCCTTACATGAATAATATTGAGAAAATCAATAAGATTTAAAGTTGTTTTAATTGTTAAGATGCTGTAAGTATTTCTTTTAATCAAGGAGTTATATGGATCAAGGAATAGGCCAATTTATACCACTAATTTTAATTTTTGTTATTTTTTACTTTTTTTTAATAAGACCTCAACAAAAGAAAGTTAAAGAGCATAAAGCCATGGTTGAGAACTTAAAAAGAGGGGACAAAGTAGTTACAACTGCTGGAATTATTGGTACGATTGAAAGAGTTGTTGATAATGAAAGAGTTGAAGTTTTGATTTCTGAAAATGTTAAAGTTGAAATTATTAAATCCACAGGTATCCAAGGTTTACTTAATACAGCTGAAGTTAAAAAATAATATCAATTTGAAGTGTTATATTTTTCAAAATTAAGAATTATTTTAATATCATTAATTACCGCATTCTTTATAATTTTAACATTATCAAATTTTTTAAACTTTGGTGGTAGCCTTTTATCAAAAAAAATTAATCTTGGTTTAGACCTTCAGGGTGGCTCTTATCTTTTACTTGAAATAGATAATAACCCTGTAGAACTTCAAAAATTGCAAAACACATCAACCGATATTAGAAATTTTCTTAATAATGAAAAAATAAAATTTACAGACTTAAGAATATCAAATAAATCAATAATATTTAATATAGATCAAAAGGATAAAGACACTGTAGAGTCTTTTTTTACCGATAAAAATAGCGAAATAAATCCTTATTACACAAAGTACAGCTCTCATCAATTTGACTTAACAATGTTGAGTGATGAGTTTCAACTTAAGCTTTCTGAATATGGTTTAATTGAAATAAAGATATCATCGCAAGACCAAGCAATAGAAATTGTAAGAAGACGTGTTGATGAAGTTGGCACTAACGAGCCAAATATTTTAAAAAGGGGGAATGATAGAATTTTAGTTGAGTTACCTGGCTTAGATGATCCTATGAGAATTAAATCCCTATTGGGGAAAACTGCGAATTTAAGTTTTAGATTTATCACTCAAAATGACAATGACACATTTGGTGCTGAAACTCTTAAGTTTGATGATGATATTAATGAGGCTTTAGTCAGTAAAAGAATAATTTTAAGTGGCGAAAACTTACTTGATGCACAACCAAATATGAATACTCAAACAAATGAAACAGTTGTTTCGTTCAAACTTGATAGAGTAGGTGCCAAAAGATTTGGGAAAGCCACTTCAGATGGGATAGGTAAGCAATTAGCTATTGTTCTAGATGGAATAATAGTTAGTGCACCGGTAATTAGGGATGCGATAGTAAGTGGATCTGGTCAAATTAGTGGAAATTTTACATTTCAATCAGCTACAGATCTAGCTTTATTGTTAAGATCGGGTGCTTTACCAGCACCTCTTAATATTATTGAGGAAAGATCAGTCGGTCCAGATCTTGGTCAAGACTCAATTAATGCTGGAATAATTTCACTCTTAATTGGCTTTGCGTTAGTTATTATTTTTATGCTTTATAAATACAAAATTTTTGGGTTGATTGCTAATATTACCCTATTAATAAATCTGTTTTTTTTAATAGGTATTCTCACGTTGTTTGAGGCAACACTAACATTACCAGGGATTGCCGGTATAATTCTAACTGTTGGTATGGCTGTTGATGCAAACGTTTTAATTTTTGAAAGAATTAAAGAAGAGTTAAAAGATGAAAAAAACAATATCATAGCCTTTGACACTGGTTATGTTAAATCTAAAACTGCTATTATTGACGCAAATGTTACAACCTTAATTGCTGCCGTTATATTATTTTTTATGGGCTCTGGGCCTGTTAAGGGTTTCTCGGTAACCTTAGCCGTTGGAATATTTACCACTTTATTCTCAGTTTATTTTATTGCAAGAATGCTAACAAGTCTTTACGTGGTCAAAAATAAAGAAAAAATAAATTTAATTTAAATGATAAATTTTAATAAGTTTTATAAATTATTTAGTGTGATTTCAACATCACTAGTTATTCTATCAATACTTCTTTTATTTTTTAAAGGTCTAAATTTTGGTGTAGATTTTAAAGGCGGAACTTTAATAGAATTGAGGGCAAAAGATAATCAAACAAATGTATCCATTTTAAGAGATGCATTTAATAAAATGAATTTAGGAGATGTTAATATAAAAAAATTTGGTGAAGAAAATGATTTTTTAATTAAAATTGAAAAAAAAGATACAAGTGAAAATATAATACAACTAATAAAAACTGACCTTACAAAGTCAATAGGCGACACTTATAATTTTAGAAGGGTTGAAAATGTAGGTCCTAAAGTAAGTTCCGAGTTATTAAAATCTGGAATTACGGCAATATTTTTATCATTAGTGGCAATGTTATTCTACATATGGGTGAGGTTTGAGTGGCAATTTAGTTTAGGTGCGATAATCGCATTATTCCATGATGTAATAATTACCCTTGGTTTATTCTCTTTATTAAATTTGGAAATTAATTTATCCATAGTTGCTGCAGTTTTAACTATAGTGGGCTACTCCATGAATGACACTGTGGTAATTTATGATCGTGTTAGAGAAAATTTAAAAAAATATTCTGATATTAAAATTTTTGAACTGACAAATAAGTCAATAAACGAAACATTGTCGAGAACGTTAATCACATCAATTACAACACTGCTTGCTCTAATGTCTATCTATCTATTTGGAGGTGAAATACTAAAAGGGTTTTCATTGGCAATGATTTTTGGAGTGGTATTTGGTACATACTCTTCAATCTATATAGCAAACCCAATATTAGTAAAACTTAGAGTTTCACAAAAAACAATTCTTAAAGAAGAAACTGAATAAAAAATTAATATAAATTTTGAGCTGCTACCATTGAAAGTAACATTGGCAATGAAAGAAGCGTATTAGTTCTTGAAAATAACATAGCTGTTCTTGCTGATTTTGCTTTAACTTCAGGCTCACATGAAACAATACCTAAAGCTCTTTTTTGATTTGGCCAAATTATAAACCACACGTTAAAAGCCATGTATAAACCAAGCCACATACCAATACCAATAGCGGTATTTTTTCCACCACCAGTTCCAATACCCAAAGTCATTGCTTCATGAACATAACCATTTAATGTTGCTAAAATTAATCCTGAAATAATAGTTAATAGAGCAGCCCATCTAAAATAAAATAAAGCTGCAGGTGCAATAACTTTACCAATGGCAGGTTTTTGCTCATCTGGGATTTTAGCCATGTTAGGAATTTGCACAAAATTGAAATACCAAAGTAGACCAATCCACATAATTGCTACAATAACATGTATAAATCTTGCTAGCCAACTCCAAAAAGTCCTATCAAATTCAAATCCACCATTATCAAAAAATAGACCTAAAAAAAGAATAATTGCAAGAATTAATGATGCATGAATTGTTTTAGGTAGTGATGAAAGTAAATTTCCCATGATTCTGTATAATTATACACTAAAAGTATTTAATTATTAAATTATTTTTTAAACCTTTCTTCAAGCATTGGTTTTAAGAATTGGCCCGTATAACTCTCTTTTACATTAATAATATCCTCAGGTTTTCCCTCAGCAATAATATTACCACCTTTAACACCACCCTCTGGTCCCATATCAACTATATAATCTGCAGTTTTAATAACATCAAGGTTATGCTCTATTACAACAACAGTATTTCCTAGAGCCACAAATGTGTGTAATATTTCTAGTAGTTTTTTTATATCATGCTGGTGTAATCCTGTTGTAGGTTCGTCAAGGATATACATAGTTCTACCTGTTGATCGTTTAGATAATTCTTTTGCTAATTTAATTCTTTGAGCCTCACCACCCGATAAGGTTGTCGCTTGTTGTCCAATTTTTATATAGCCGAGGCCAACTTTCTTTAAAGTTAATAATTTAGTTTTAATGTTTGAAATATTTTCGAAATATTCACACCCTTCGTCAACTGACATATCTAAAACATCTGCAATACTTTTCCCTTTGAATTTGATTTCTAAAGTTTCTCTATTATATCTGGTTCCTTTACATTCATCACATTGAATATAGACATCAGGTAAAAAATGCATTTCATAAGTGATTACACCATCACCCTCACATGCTTCACATCTTCCCCCTTTAACATTAAAAGAAAATCTTCCTGGTTTATAACCTCGAGTTTTTGATTCAGGTAGTGCTGTAAACCAATCTCTTATAGGTCCAAAAGCACCTGTATAAGTGGCTGGATTTGATCTTGGTGTTCTTCCAATTGGAGATTGATCTATATCAATAATTTTATCAATTAATTCAACACCTTTATAACCTTTAAATGCTTTAGGAATTTTTCTAGCTTTGTTATTTAATGTTAAATTAAGGGCGTGATATAATGTTTGAAGTATTAAAGTTGATTTACCACTTCCAGAAACACCCGTTACACAGGTAAAGCTTCCAATAGGTATTTTAAGATTTACATTGTTCAAGTTATTTCCGCTTGCACCATTTATTTCTATAAATCTTCCATTTTTAGCAAGCCTTCTTGTTCTTGGTATTGCTATGTATTTTTTATGAGAAAGATATTGTCCCGTAATACTGTTCTTGTTATTTAGAATGTCTTTATATGTTCCTTGAGCAATTATTTGCCCACCATTGGTTCCTGCTTCAGGACCTAAATCAATAATATGATCTGCATTTTCCATTGTTTCAGTATCATGTTCTACAACAATTACAGTATTTCCTAGATCTCTAAGTCTTTTTAAAGCATCAATTAATTTAATATTATCTTTTTGGTGCAATCCAATAGATGGTTCATCCAAAACATAAAGCACCCCTGTTAACCCAGAACCAATTTGAGAGGCCAATCTTATTCTTTGTGCCTCACCACCAGACAGACTTCCTGACTCACGAGACAAAGTTAAATAATCTAAACCAACATTTAAAAGAAAATTTAATCTTTCATTAATTTCTTTTAAAATATGTTCTGCAATCTTAAATTGTCTCTTGTCTATATTTTGCTCTAAATCCTTAAACCACTTAGAAGCATCTAGAATTGATTTTTTTGTTACTTCGCTTATATTTTGATCATTAATTTTAACACACAGAGCCTCTTCTTTTAACCTATCACCATTACACCCTTCACAAGCGGAGTCTGATTGATATTCTGCAATTGCTTCTCTTTTCCATTCACTATCAGACTCAAGAAATCTTCTTTCTAGATTATTTATCACACCCTCAAAGGTTTTCTTATGTGAATATTTTTCATATCCATCGTCATAATTAAATTTTATTTCCTCTTCATCTGAACCGAATAAAATTACATCTTTTATTTTTTTGGGCAAATTTTTCCATTTTTCATCTAGCGAGAAGGCATAATGCTTAGCTATAGAAGCTAGTGTCTGCGCATAATACAAGGTCGTAGATTTTGCCCATGGCTCAATAGCACCATCCGCAATACTTTTTTTTTCATCAGGTATTACTAAATTAGGATCTACATTTAATTTTATACCAATACCTTCACATTCAGCACATGCACCATAAGGACTATTAAATGAAAAGAGTCTTGGCTCAATTTCTTCAATGGTAAACCCACTTTCTGGGCAAGCAAATTTAGTTGAATAGATTAATTTTTCAATTTTTCTAAATTTCTGAGGAAGAGTTTCATCTTCATATTCTACAAAAACTAAGCCATTTGATAAATTAACAGCCGTCTCAATACTTTCTGCAAGTCTATTTCCAAGGTTTGAATTTAAGACAATTCTATCTACCAACACAGATATGTCATGTTTTATTTTTTTATCTAGCTCTGGTGCTTTTTCAATATCATATAAAACCTCATCAATCTTAATCTTTCTAAAACCTCTTCTTTTATAGCTAAGAATATCTTTTTTATATTCACCCTTACGACCTCTAACAACTGGTGCATAAATATAAATTGTAGATTTTTTTGGTAATTTTTTTATCAAATCTACAATTTGTGTGATGGTTTGAGAGGTGATAGGTTTTCCGGTAAATGGTGAGTAGGGAATACCTGCTCTTGCATAAAGAACTCTCATATAATCATAAATCTCTGTAACAGTCGCAACTGTTGATCTTGGGTTCTTCGATGTATTTTTTTGTTCAATTGCAATAGCTGGACTTAAGCCTTCAATCAGATCAACATTTGGCTTTTTCATTTTATCTAAAAATTGACGTGCATAAGCTGACAAACTTTCAACATAACGTCTTTGCCCTTCAGCATAAATTGTATCAAATGCAAGAGATGATTTTCCAGAACCAGAAAGCCCTGTAATTACTACAAATTGATCTTTAGGAATTTCTACAGATATATTTTTTAAATTGTGCTCTTTTGCACCCTTGATAACTATCTTTTTAATCATAATTTTTGTTGCTTTAAATTAATAAAATTAATATTCAGGTTATATTGTGATATAAAATTAATTAAATAAATAAACATTATTAAAATATTATGGCTGGAAGTTTAAATAAAGTATTATTAATTGGGCGTTTAGGCGCAGATCCCGAAATTAAGCAAATGGTTAACGGTAAAAATGTTGCAAGGCTTAGTTTGGCTACAAGTCAAACCTGGAAAGACAAAACCTCTGGCGAAAAAAAAGAAAAAACTGAATGGCACAGAATAGTTGTATTTAATGATGGTTTAGTAAATGTTGTTCAGCAGTACTTAAAAAAAGGTGCTCAAATTTATGTAGAGGGACAGATTGTAACGAGAAAATGGAAAGATGAACAATCTGGCCAAGATAAATATTCAACTGAGATTGTTATACAGGGATATAATTCTTCACTTACTATGCTCGGTGGGGGAAACTCAGGTGGAGGTATTCAAAATGATAATACCCAATCATCTGTTAATAATTTCGATGATAGCCCTCAAATTACAAACGATATGGATGACGAAATTCCATTTTAGTTTTTATGCCTAACACAGAAATTCCTAAAGACAGAAACATAAAGATTATTTCAATGCATGACGAGATGAGTGCGTCATATCTATCTTATGCAATGAGTGTAATTGTTAGCAGGGCCCTTCCTGATGTTAGAGATGGCTTAAAACCTGTTCATAGAAGAATATTATTTGCCATGTACAAAGGTGGCTATGATTGGTCTAAACAATTCAGAAAATCTGCAAGAATAGTAGGGGATGTAATAGGTAAGTATCACCCACATGGCGATCAATCTGTTTATGATGCGCTTGTTAGAATGGTTCAGGATTTCTCAATGAGTTTACCTTTGGTTGAGGGTCAAGGTAACTTCGGGTCCATTGATGGCGATCCAGCTGCAGCTATGAGATATACTGAAACAAGATTAGCTAAAGTTTCTCAATATTTAATTGATGATATAGAAAAAAATACAATTGAATACAAAAGTAATTATGACGAAACTGAAAAAGAACCATCAGTTTTACCCGCACAATACCCAAATCTTTTAGTAAACGGAGCTGGTGGAATTGCGGTGGGTATGGCTACAAGCATACCCCCACATAATTTAGGTGAAATTATTGATGGAACATTGGCTTTAATTGAAAACAAAGATATTAAAATTAAAGATTTAATGAAACACATACCAGGACCAGATTTTCCAACTGGCGGGGTTATTATTGGAAAGTCAATAATTAAAGATGGATATAATTTTGGACGTGGATCTTTTAAAATCAGAGGTGAAATATCTGTTGAATCACAAAACAATGGCAGAGAGAGACTGGTAATAACTTCTGTACCATATCAAGTAAATAAATCAGTTCTAAACGAACGAATTGCTCAGCTAGTTAGAGAGAAAAAAATTGAAGGAATTAAAGACATAAGAGATGAGTCTAATAGAGAAGGTATAAGAGTAGCTATAGATTTAAGAAGTGGGGTTGAACCTGAAACTATTAAAAGATTACTTTATAAAAATACTGCAATAGAAAGTTCTTTTGGTTTTAATACATTGGCGATAGTTGATGGAAAACCTAAAATTTGTAATTTAAAAGAATTCTTATCATATTTTTTAACTTTTCGTGAAGATGTTGTAATAAAAAAAACTAAATTTGATTTAAAAAAAGCTGAGGATAGAGCCCACATATTAATTGGCTTATCAGTCTCTGTTGAAAATTTAGACAAGATTATTAAAGTTATTAGGTCATCAAAAACTCCAGATGATGCTAAAAAATCATTACTAAATACTAAATGGAAAATTAATAAATCTTTAAAATTAATTTCACTAGTTGAGGATAAAAAAGGAAAAGATTTATACCCTCTATCAGAACCTCAAGTTACTGCAATTTTAGAGCTTAGACTTCAAAAATTAACTGCCCTAGGTATTAATGAAATCGAAGTAGAGATTAAAAAGTTAGCAGATCTTATAAAGGGATACAAAAAAATAATAAATTCAAAAAAAGAACTTTTAAACGTAATCAGCCAAGAACTCAAAACTATTAAAGAAAAATTTGCGGTACCAAGAAGAACTAAAATTATAGATGCTATTTTGAATTACGATATTGAAGAAACCATTCAAAAAGAATCTATTATTATTACAGTCACTTTACAGGGGTATATTAAAAGAGGAGCTCTAAGCGACGTAAAACAACAAAAAAGGGGCGGTAAAGGAAAATCAGGCATCACTACTAGAGATGAAGACTCTGTAGTTAAGACATTATCGGTTAATACCCATACTTCACTTCTTTTTTTTTCAACAGAAGGACTCGTTTATAAAATTAAAGCATGGAAAATACCCGAGGGGTCTGCAGCATCTAAAGGTAAATCATTATTTAATATTTTACCACTAAAGAGTCATCAATCAATTAGCTCAACAATGCCTTTCCCAGAAGATGAAGGTGATTGGAAAAATTTACAAATTGTATTTGCTACGGCTAAAGGAAAAGTTAGAAAAAATAGCCTTGAAGATTTTTCAAGCATAAATTCTGCAGGAAAAATTGCTATGAAGCTTGATCCAAACGATAAAATAGTTGGTGTTGAAATATGCAAAGTTGATCAAGATGTTATGCTTAGTACTAAAAATGGTAAATGTATAAGATTTGAATCAAAAAAACTTAGAATATTTAAAGGGAGATCTTCAAAGGGCATTAAAGGACTTGAGTTGGCTCCAAATGATGAAATAGTTTCACTCTCTATTATTAATCAAGAAAAGAATAATAAAGATTCCAAGTCTGACAAGAAAACAAATGAAAGATTCGTATTATCAATTACTGAAAATGGATATGGTAAAAAAACCTCTCATTTTGATTATAGAGTAACAAACAGAGGTGGTAAGGGAATTATTGGAATTGTTAACTCACCAAGAAATGGCAGTATATGTTCTTCATTTCCAGTATTTGAAGGTGATGATGTGATGATATCGACTAACAAGGGTAGGGTTATTAGAGTTGCTGTTAAAGAAATTAGAACAGCAGGAAGAAATACACAGGGTGTGCGAATTATCAAATTATCTGGTGATGAAAAAGTAGTTTCGGCAATAAAAATTGATGATAACTTAGTGTAATGAAAAAAGTTGCTGTGTATCCTGGTACATTTGACCCGATTACTTATGGTCATATTGATGTTATCAAAAAAGCTTTAAAATTATTCGACAAAGTTATTGTTGCTACATCAGATGGTGCGAATAAAAATTATTTATTTAATTCTAATGAAAGAATATCTATAATAAAAAAAGCACTTTTTTATGATGTTAAACTAGATAAAAAAAAAATTGAAATAATTTCTTTTCAATCATTAACAACAGATCTTTGCAAAAAGTATAAATCTAATATCATTCTAAGAGGTTTAAGAGCAGTTTCAGAT
>JABMNQ010000125.1 GCA_013204495.1 Candidatus Pelagibacter sp. | reverse complement strand
TCTGGAAATGGACTTGAGATTTGAGGCTGCGGCTGCAAATGAATATGCCGAAAATACAAAGAATGATGCAGGTTTTAGAGTGCCAACAATCTATTGGAATTTTACAAGTGAAAACGTGATGACACTTGATTGGGTCGATGGTGTTTCAATTCGTGAAACTGAAGATTTACAAAGAAGAAACATTAATACTAAACAAATTTCCTCAGACATTATTCAGCATTTTCTACGACATGCTGTCAGAGATGGTTTTTTTCACGCAGATATGCACCAGGGAAATATATTTATTGATAATAATGGACAAATTGTTCCTATAGATTTTGGTATCATGGGAAGATTAGACAATCTTAGCAAAAGATTTTTAGCAGAAATTTTGTTTGGTTTTATTCAAAGAGATTATAAAAAAGTAGCTGAAGTACACTTGGTTGCTGGTCTTGTTCCCAAAGACGTTCCTGTAAATGATTTGGCTCAAGCTTTAAGATCAATCGGGGAACCAATTTTTGGTCAATCGGTTAAAGATATTTCAGGTGGTAAATTATTAAAACAACTTTTTGATGTTACTGAAAAATTTAATATGCAAACACAACCACAATTACTAATGCTACAGAAAACCATGGTAGTTGTTGAGGGTGTCGCAAGAAAACTTAATCCAGATACCAATATATGGGAAACATCGAAACCAGTTTTGGAAAATTGGTTACGGGACACAAAAGATCCAATAAATACTTTAAGCGAAGGTTTAAAAAGTACTACTGAAGTGATTAAAAGATTGCCTGACTTCCCAGAGATTATGGATAAAGCAAATCAAGCTCTTACATTTTTAGCAAGTGGACAGATTCCGCAGAACTCAAACTCATTTACGACCCTAAATGAAAAAAAATCAGAAATGATAGCGCTTAGAAACCAATCTATTGTTGGCTTATTATTGCTTGTAATTTTTGGCCTATTAGTATTTTAATTCCATCAATGAACAGTTTATCTCAAAAAAAAATACTACTAATAATATGTGGGGGCATATCAGCCTATAAAAGTTTAGAACTTATTAGATTGTTTAAAAAACAAGGTTCGGAAGTTAAGACAATCCTTACTAAGAGTGCTAAAGAGTTTATAACACCACTATCAGTGGCTTCACTCTCTCAAGAAAAAGTTTATGACGACTTATTTAATGCCGAAAATGAATCAGAAATGGATCATATATCGCTATCTAGATGGGCAGATTTAATTCTAGTAGCTCCAGCTACAGCAAACACTATTTCAAAATTAAGAGCTGGTTCCTCTGATGATCTTGCATCAACTGTAATCTTAGCTTCAGATAAAGATATTTTTTTAACTCCTGCCATGAATGTTAGGATGTGGGAACATCCCTCAACTAAAGAAAATCTAAATAAATTAAAATCTTATGGCTATAAAGTAATTGGTCCTGAAATTGGTGATATGGCTTGTGGAGAATTTGGTGAAGGAAAAATGACCGAACCAAAAGATATTATTCAAGTAATTGAATTATATTTTAATTCATTGATTAATAATCAAAAATTAAGAGCTTTGGTAACTGCTGGACCAACAAATGAATACATCGACCCTGTAAGGTTTATAACAAACAAATCTTCTGGAAAACAGGGTTATGCTTTAGCTAAAGCATTTGCAAAAAAAGGCTTTCAAACAACACTTATTTCTGGACCTACAAACCTTAAAGTTGATAACAATATTAATTTAATAAAAGTAGAAACTGCGCACGAAATGTTAAAAGCTACACAAGAAAACTTGCCCGTAGATGTAGCAATTTTTTCTGCAGCAGTAGCTGACTTTAAAGTAAAAGAAAAGAATGAAAGAAAAATAAAAAAGGAAGAAAGTTTACATCTAGAGCTTGAAAAAAATGTTGATATTCTAAATTATGTGTCAAAACATAATTCATTGAGACCAAAGCTAGTTATTGGGTTTGCAGCAGAAACAAATAATGTTGAAGAAAATGCCAAAAAAAAATTGATGGAAAAAAATTGTGATTGGATAATAGCAAACGATGTTTCTAATAAATCAATTGGTTTTGATTCTAATTTCAATGAAGTTTCAATTTTTTATAGGGACAATAAAATTAAAGATGAAAAACTTAGCATAAAGGAAAAATCTGCTATTTCTGATGAAATAGTCGATAGAGTTATTCAACAATTAAATTAAAATTCAGTGGCAAAAGTATTAATCAAAAAATTAAATCCTGAAGTAGAATTACCAGCATATAAAACAACCGGCGCCTCAGGTATGGATTTAATGGCATTTATAAGAGAACCAATTATAATACCACCTAATAGCTCTCATTTAATACCTACGGGGCTCTCTGTAGCATTTTCAGAGGATTATGAGATTCAAATTCGCCCACGTTCCGGTCTTGCAGCAAAGAATCACATAACAGTTTTAAATACACCCGGAACTATTGATAGTGATTATAGAGGCGAAATTAAAATCATTCTTTTTAACCACAGCAAAGAAGATTTTTTAATTAATAATAAAGATAGAGTGGCACAAATGATCTTAATGCCCGTTATTAAAATGGAATTAGAAGAAACAAATAATTTACCCGATTCAATTCGTGGCGAAGGTGGGTTTGGCTCAACTGGAAAATGAGTGGTCAACTAAATAAAGTTTCTATTGAAAGATACTCAAGACAAATTGTTCTCAAAGACATTGGAATTGTAGGTCAAAAAAAAATTTCAAATGCAAAAGTCTTAGTCGTCGGGGCTGGCGGGCTTGGTTCTCCAGTGGCTGAATTTCTTTCACGCGCTGGTATTGGATCATTAGGAATTATAGATAATGACAAGGTTGCTCTTTCTAACTTACATAGACAAAGCCTTTATAACACAAGTGACATAAAAAAATTTAAAGTTCATGCGGCAAAAGAAAAAATAAAAAAAATTAATCCAAACACTGAGGTAAAAACCTATAGAATTAGATTAAGTGAAAAAAATTCCAAAAAAATCATTAGTGATTATGATTACATTGTTGATGGATCTGATAATTTTTCGACCAAGTTTTTATTAAATGACTTTTGTTTAAAGTTTAAAAAAACTCTTATTACAGGGGCTATTAGTAAATTTGATGGTCATATATTCACTTTTGATTTTAAAAATAAAAAAGTTCCTTGTTTAAGGTGTTTCTTTCAAGAATCTGAAATTTCAGACGATATACTAAACTGTGAAGCAGAAGGTGTATTGGGAACTGTTGCAGGAATAGTCGGAACTATTCAAGCAAACGAAGTATTAAAAAAAATTTTAGGTATTGGTCAAAGTCTTGATGGTTATATTTTTATCTTAGATTTACTTAATCTAAATTTTAGAAAAGTAAGACTAAAAAAAAGAAAGAATTGTTTTTGTAAATGAAAAAAAAAATAACTATTTTATTTTTATTTTTATCTATCATGTGTATTCAGTCTTTAAATGCAGAAGAAAAATTTTTATCTTTAAAAAAAAGCAAGGTAAACGTTAGGTATGGACCAAGCTTTGACTCTGAAATTAAGTATATTTATAAAAAAATAAACCTTCCGGTAAAACAAATTGATCAAAAGGAAAATTTTAGAAGAATTGTTGATCTTAAAAATAATAGTGGGTGGATTCACGTTTCACAGGTCAAAAAGTCAAATTCTATAATTATTTTAGAGGATAAAATCTTATTCAAAAAAGCATCTAATTTTTCTAAACCTGTTGCAAGGTTAGAAAAAGGAAGATTATTAGTCATCAAAAAATGTGAAAATAATTGGTGCAATATAAAAACCGAAAGTCATTCAGGTTGGATTAAAAATGAAAATTTATGGGGCTCAATTAATTAAATGGGTCCTCTAATAGACAAGCAACCAGGTGAATTCTGGCTTGTTCACCACCATTAAAAAAATTGTGATATTTTGTATTATTTGTAATAGTAACATTTCCGTCTGCAGGTAAATGTTTTGCTACATTTTCTATAACCATAGAACACCCTAAATTAGTAATAATTGGTATATGAAGCCTTGGTTCAGGGTCTTTGTGCCAGCTCAACGTGGATCTTGGTTCTTTTAATAGTAGTCTTACTCTGCCAAGTTTAAATTTTTTTCTTAATGTTTCGTAGACCTCTTTAAAATAAGTATTTTCAAACTCTGATACTAGCTGTGTATATTTAGATTCATCAATTTCTATATCTCTAGAAACTTCTTTTCCAGATTCATCTGCTATCGTCCAATATTTCCCTCTTAAATTATGTCCATCAATAGAATTATCATCATTAGGTATTTGATTTATTGGAATAGCACCAAAGTGAGACACACCTAAAGAATTAAAGTTTCTTTTTTTTAAGACTATATCTAGATCAGATCTTAACCTTGAAATATCAAAGTTAAGATCCGGTATTGTATAAAAGTCTTTAAATTGAACACTATTCATTAATTAGAATTAATTGGTTTTTTTTAACTCTTGTCTATCTACATTCATGACTTTGTTCCATGCATTTACAAAGTCTCTAACAAACTTTTCTTTATTATCATCTTGTGCATACACTTCTGCATAAGATCTTAATATAGAGTTAGAACCAAAAACTAAATCCACTCTTGTAGCTGTAAACCTAGTTTCATTTGTTCCACGGTCTATTATATCGTAAAGATCTTTGTCTGTTGATTTCCATTTAAACTTCATGTCAGTCAGGTTTACAAAGAAATCGTTAGTAAGGGCTCCTACATTATCTGTAAAGACACCATGTTTAGTTCCTCCATAGTTGGTATTTAAAACTCTCATACCACCAATAAGAACAGTCATTTCTTTCGCCGATAGACCCATTAAAGAACTTCTATCAAGCATCATCTCTTCAGTTGTAACTAGATATTCTTCTTTAGCCCAATTTCTAAAAGCATCATGAACTGGTTCTAAAACTTTAAAAGAATCAATATCAGTTTGTTCTTGTGTTGCATCACCTCTACCTGCAACAAAAGGAACTTTAACATCAAGACCACCTTTTTTAATAGATTGTTCAAGCCCAACATTTCCTGCTAAAATTATGATATCAGCAATACTTGCTCCTGATTCTTGTGCTACTTTTTCAAGTTTTCCAAGAACACTGTTAAGTCTTGCGGGCTCATTTCCTTCCCAGTCTTTTTGGGGAGCCAATCTTATTCTAGCACCGTTAGAACCGCCTCTATGATCAGTTCTTCTGTATGTTCTTGCACTATCCCATGCTGTAGCAATCATTTCAAAGCTACTTAGACCTGTTGCTTCAATTAACTTTTTTGCTTTTTCGACATCAAAGTCTTTTCCTGCTGCAACTGGATCTTGCCAAATTAAATCTTCCTTTGGAGAATCTGGACCAATATAATATTTTTTAGGACCTAGATCTCTGTGTGTTAATTTAAACCAAGCTTTTGCAAAAGTTTCCTCAAGATATTTAGGATCTTTATGAAAACGTTCAGCTATTTCTCTATAAATAGGATCCATTTTCATTGCCATATCAGCATCAGTCATGATTGGATTTCTTTTGATAGATGAGTCAGCTAAATCTACTGGTTTATCTTCATCTTTCATATTAATTGGTTCCCACTGATTTGCTCCAGCTGGGCTTTTCTTTAATTCCCAATCATAGTTTAATAAAAGGTTTAAATAACTGTGATCCCATTTGTTTGGATGAGTTGTCCATGCGCCTTCAATACCACTAGTTACTTGATCAACACCAAGACCACCACCACCTTTTCTATTCCAGCCAAAGCCTTGTTCATTAATATCTGCAGCTTCCGGTTCTGGTCCTAATAATGATGCATCTCCATTTCCGTGGGCTCTTCCTACTGAGTGACCACCTACTGTTAGAGCACATGTTTCTTCATCATTCATAGCCATTCGACCAAATGTTTCTCTAACATCATGAGCTGTTTTTAATGGATCTGGTTTTCCTCCTACTCCTTCTGGGTTAACATAAATTAATCCCATCACAACGGCTGCTAAAGGATTTTTAAGTGTCGTTCTATCCTCATTATTGTCATATCTTTTATTTTCTAACCATTCTTTTTCTGAACCCCAATAAACATCTTTTTCTGGATGCCATATATCTTCTCTTCCGAAAGAGAAGCCATACATTTTAAGACCCATTGACTCATAAGCCATATTTCCAGCTAAAATCATTAAGTCTGCCCAGCTAATTTTATTTCCGTATTTCTTTTTAATGGGCCATATTAATCTTCTAGCCTTATCTAAGTTAGTATTATCTGGCCAAGAGTTTAATGGAGCAAACCTGTGATTTCCTGTTCCGCTTCCACCTCTACCATCTGCAATTCTATAAGTTCCAGCTGAGTGCCAAGCCATTCTAATAAATAGTCCACCATAATGCCCGAGATCTGCTGGCCACCAGTCTTGACTATCAGTCATAAGATCTAGTAAATCTTTTTTAATAGCTTCAAAATCTAATTTTTTAACCTCTTCTTTGTAATCAAACTTTTGATCCATTGGATTAGTTTTGGTGTCATGCTGGTGCAAAATGTCTAAATTTAAATTTTTTGGCCACCATTCTGATGTTGGCGACTGATTTGATTTAGTCATTCCACCGTGCATTACAGGACATTTCCCTGCACCATTTTTACTAATTTCTGAACTCATTTTACCTCTTTTATTGTTAGTTTAAGTTTTATTACGCTTTTTAAAATACTGCATTAAATATTATATAATCATTATTAATTTTGTGTCAAGTAGTTTAGAATAATTATAAAGTACTTTATTCACTCTCAACATTAATTATGATATCAATATTTTTAATTTTCTTTCCTGCGGGCGGATTTGGGATATTTTTTAAATCAACCTGATTTATATCAATATCAATAAGTTCACTATTTTTTATATCAAAAAAGTGAGAATGAGTGCTTGTATTAGTGTCGAAATAACTTTTATCAGTCGCAATAGCGATTTCTTTTAAATAACCCTTTTTCTTAAACGCATGAACGGTATTGTAAACTGTTGCTAAAGAAATTTTTTCGCCTAATTTTTCTTCGATTATTTTATTAAGATCATTTATTGTGAAATGAAAAGTTTCTTTGGTCGAAAAAAGAACTTCACAAATTTTTAATCTCTGTCTAGTTGGTCTTAAACCAGATTCTCTTAGTTTTTCAGTATATATATTTAAATTGCTCATTTTTATTTATAATGATTCTAAACTATTTCTATATTATAATCTTATTAAATCAAGTATTAAGAAACTGAAATTTATGAAAAAAAACTCATTTACATATGATGAGCTAATAAGTTGTGGAAATGGTGAACTTTTTGGCCATGGTAATGCAAAATTACCTCTTCCCCCCATGCTTATGTTTGATAGAATAACAGAAATCAATGAAGACAACGGTATCTTTGGCAAGGGATCTTTAAAGGCTGAACTAGACATCAAAGATAATCTTTGGTTCTTTGATTGTCACTTTAAAGAAGACCCTGTTATGCCA
This sequence comes from Candidatus Pelagibacter sp., assembly GCA_013204495.1. Lineage (GTDB taxonomy): Bacteria > Pseudomonadota > Alphaproteobacteria > Pelagibacterales > Pelagibacteraceae > Pelagibacter. Next base: position 8,680 of record JABMNQ010000125.1, on the reverse strand, counting down.
GGTTGTCTTGGTTTGGACGCGATGTGGCAGTTAGTTGGGTTTTATCTTGGCTGGCTTGGTAATCCAGGCAAAGGAAGGGCTTTAGGAGTAAGTGCTGTAAAATTTACTGGTGAAGTTTTAAAAAATATCAAAAATGTAAGATACGAAATTGATATAAAAAAAATTATGGCACCAGGTGGAACAACAGTTGGACTTGCAAATGGATTAGTCTTTGCAGATGATAAAAAAATATATTCAGCAGATAGTTTAAAAGTGGGTTTATTTAAATAATGAGAAGAGTGGTAGTTACAGGCTTAGGTATTGTTTCTTGTTTGGGAAATAATCAGGAAGAAGTTTATCAGTCTCTTTTAAATTCAAAATCAGGAATATCTTTCTGTGAAGAATATAAAGAACACAATTTGAAAAGTCATATTCACGGTAAACCAAATATAGAACTTGAAGATCACATTGATAGAAAAACCATAAGATTTATGGGGTCTGGATCTGCATATAATTATATTGCTATGAAAGAAGCTATCAAAGATTCTGGATTAGAAGACAATGAGGTAAGTAATTTTAAAACTGGAATCGTTATGGGTTCTGGTGGTCCTTCAATAGAAAATGTGGTTTTATCAGTTGATAAAACTAGAGCAAAAACGCCAAAATTAATGGGACCATTTATTGTTCCAAGAACTATGGCTAGCACATCTTCTGCAACTCTTGCTGTCCCTTTTAAAATCAAAGGAGTGAACTATACGATGAGTTCTGCATGTGCAACTAGCGGACATTGTATTGGTCATGCAAGTGAATTAATTCAAATGGGAAAGCAGGATGTTGTCTTTGCTGGTGGAAGTGAAGAATTGCACTGGGCTATGACTGCAATGTTTGATGCTATGACCGCACTATCTTCTAAATACAATGATGTACCTGAAACTGCTTCAAGAGCTTATGATAAAACTAGAGATGGTTTTGTAATAGCAGGTGGTGGTGGGGTTTTGGTGCTTGAAGAGTACGAGCATGCAAAAGCTAGAGGTGCAAACATATATGCTGAATTAACAGGCTATGGCGCCACTTCTGACGGGTATGATATGGTAGCTCCATCAGGTGAAGGTGCTGTTAGATGTATGAAGATGGCTTTAGCAACAGCTAAAAACAAAATAGATTACCTAAATACTCATGGAACATCAACTCCAGTTGGAGATATAACAGAACTTAGAAGTGTTGGAGAGGCATTTGGTGCTGAAGTACCAAAAATTAGCTCTACTAAGTCTTTGTCTGGTCACCCATTAGGCGCCGCTTCAGTTCATGAAGCAATTTATAGTTTAATCATGATGAAAAATAGCTTCATCACAGCTTCAGCTAACATAACTGACATGGATGACGAAGCTAAAAAATTTCCAATCGTTACTAAAACTGAAACAGGAATAACTTTAAACTCTGTGATGTCTAACAGTTTTGGTTTTGGTGGAACAAATGCAACTTTAATTTTTGAGAAAGTTTAATTTATGAGTTTGATGAAAGGTAAAAGAGGATTAATCATGGGCGTTGCCAATGAAAGATCTATAGCTTGGGGTATTTCACAAAAACTTGCTGAAGCTGGAGCGCAACTAGCATTCACTTATTTAGGTGATGCATTAAAGAAAAGAGTAATTCCTTTAGCTGAAAAATTAAATTCAAAAGCTACATTTAGTTGTGATGTTGAAAATAAAGAAGAGGTTATAAAACTTTTTGAAGATATTAAATCAGAGTGGGGTCAAATTGATTTTGTAGTTCACGCAGTTGCTTTTTCTGATAAATCAGAATTATCAGGTGAATATTTAAATACCTCTAGAGAAAATTTTTTAAGAAGCATGTTAATTTCATGTTTTTCATTTACAGAAGTTGCAAAAGAAGCTTCTAAGATAATGAAAGAAGGTGGAAGTTTATTAACACTAACTTATGAGTCTAATAAAGCTATTCCAAATTATAATGTGATGGGTGTTTGTAAATCGGCATTAGAGGCAAGTGTTAAATATCTTGCAAGAGATTTAGGCGCTAAAGGTATGAGAGTAAATGCAATAAGTGCAGGACCTATTAAAACTCTAGCAGCGTCTGCTATTGGAGATGCAAAATTCTTATATAAATGGAATGCTGATCATTCTTTCTTAAAAAGAAACGTTGATATCCAGGATGTTGGAAACTCAGCTTTATACCTTTTAAGCCACCTTGCAGGCGGTGTTACTGGTGAGATTCACTACGTAGATGCTGGATATAACAAGGTTGGAATGCCAGATCCTAAGAATATTACCTGAAATATAGTTAAATTTAGTTAAACTTATAGGGGCGGTTCTGTTATCTGGTGCCCCATAAAAAACCCCCAAAACTTACATTCCAGGGGTTTAGAATTTTAATTTAGATTGTTAAGCTTTGGCTTCTGTCTCAGTAGTTGCTTGTTTCATGGAAAGTTTAACTTTACCTCTATCAAAACCAATTACTTTAACAGTAACTTCATCACCTTCTTTTACAACGTCAGTAACTTTTTCTACTCTTTTAGCAGCAAGTTCTGAGATGTGAACAAGACCATCTTGTTTTCCTAAGAAGTTAACAAAAGCACCAAATTCCATAATCTTCATTACTTTACCTGTGTAGATTTTATTCATCTCAGGTTTTGCAATAATATCTTTAATCATGGCCATTGCTTTGTTTCTAGATTCTTCATCTGGAGCAGCTACAGTTACTTCACCTGTATCTTTAACGTCTACTTTCGCTCCTGATAGTTCAACAATTTCTCTAATTGTTGCTCCACCTTTTCCGATTACAGCTGCAATATCTTTTTTATCAACAGTAATTGTTTCAATTTTAGGAGTATATTTAGAAACACTTTCTCTAGAACCAGATAAAGCTTTCGCCATCTCACCTAAGATGTGAATTCTTCCTTCTTTAGCTTGTGCTAAAGCTTGTTCCATTATCTCAAATGTTATTCCAGTAATCTTAATATCCATTTGTAAAGAAGTGATACCTTCTGCAGTTCCAGCAACTTTAAAGTCCATATCACCTAAGTGGTCTTCATCACCTAAGATATCTGAAAGAACTGAAAAATCCTCTCCTTCTTTAATTAAACCCATAGCAATACCTGCAACAGGAGCTTTCATTGGAACACCCGCATCCATTAACGCTAATGATGCTCCACAAACAGTTGCCATTGAAGACGAACCATTTGACTCTGTGATTTCAGATACAACTCTGTAAGTATATGGAAATGCTTCTTGTTCAGGTAATGAAGAATTGAGTGCTCTCCAAGCTAATTTCCCATGACCAATTTCTCTTCTACCAGTTCCAATTCTTCCTGTTTCACCAACAGAAAAAGGCGGAAAATTGTAGTGAAGCATAAATCTATTACGCTTTAATCCATCAAGACTTTCTACTCTTTGCTCATCTTCAGAAGTTCCTAATGTTAAAACAACTAATGCCTGTGTTTCTCCTCTAGTAAATAAAGCAGAACCATGAGTTCTTGGTAGAACACCAACTTGACAATCAATTTGTCTAACATCGGATAAAGAACGACCATCTATTCTAGACTTGTTCTTTAAAATGTCAGTTCTAACAATTTTCTTCTCAACTTTTTTAAGCATCATAGAAACATCTAAATCAGAATAAGCCTCATCTTCCTTAAACATCTCTTTACATTTTTTGGTAATTTGACCTAATAGAGTTGATCTTTCTTGCTTATCTCTAATAGCAAATGCTGCTGTTAGATCAGCCTTGAATACGTCTGAAATTTTTTTCTCTAATTCAGATAAGTCTTTTTTCTCAACAACCCATTGTTTTTTTCCACAATCTTTAACTAACGCTTCAATAGCTGCAATAACTGGAACAAATTTTTCATGCCCAAATTTAACCGCATCTAACATTATTTTTTCAGATAAACCTGAAGTTTCAGATTCTACCATTAAAACTGCATCCTTAGTTCCAGCAACTACTAGATTTAAGTTTGATTGTTCAATTTCTTCTTTAGTTGGGTTAGATATAAACTTACCGTCTATATATCCAACTCTTGAAGCACCAACTGGTCCTTGAAAAGGCATTCCAGAGATTGCTAAAGCTGCTGAACAAGCAATAATAGCTAATACATCAGGTTCATTAATACCATCATAAGAAAGTACTGTTGGTAATACTTGTACTTCATTTCTGAATTCTTCTGGAAACAAAGGTCTAATGGGTCTGTCAATTAATCTAGAGATTAATGTTTCAGCCTCAGTAGGTCTTGCTTCTCTTTTAAAATAGCCACCAGGAATTTTGCCTGCTGCATAGTATTTTTCTTGGTAACTTACTTGCAGTGGAAAATAATCTACATCTGGATTTACTCTTTTTGCTCCAACTGCGGTTGCGATTACTACTGTTTCGCCACACGTTGCAATAATTGCTCCATCAGCTTGTCTTGCGATCTTTCCGGTTTCTAATATTATTGTTTTACCATCAACTTCTACTTCTTGTCTCGATACTTTGAACATCTATTTCCTTAAATTTAATTGTGTTAATACATTTTTGTAAGAATCGAATTTATTTTTCTTTAAATATTCTAACAATTTTTTTCTTCTATTTACTGCTCTCAACAATCCAACCGAGGAGTGTTTATCTTTTTTGAATTGCTTAATGTGTGCTGAAAGAGTTTCAATTTTTCCTGTTAATAATGCAATTTGTACCCCTGAAGAACCAGTGTCCTTCTCATGCATTTTTAATTCTTCTGCTTTTTTCGTCATACTATTTATTTTCCTATTTGTTTGTTTGTTTTATTAAGTTTTCTATTTTTTCCGCGTATTCAAAAGAGTCGTCTTTAGCAAAAAGTATCTTTGGAATATATTTCATAATTATTTTTTGAGATAAAACTTTTCTAATTAAAAAAGAATATTCTCTTAATTTTTTAATAACTTTCTCTGTATCTTTTCCACCCAAAGGCAAAACATAAGCTTTTGCTATCTTAAGGTCTTGACTCATTTTTACTTCTGTAACCGTTACAGTGTTAGTTTCTAAATTCGGCACCTTAGCTTCATTTCTTGCAAAAATCATACCTAAAGATTGCTTAATCATCTCTCCAACACGTAATTGTCTCTGTGATACCGGTTTTCCTATTCTATCAACCATATTAAACTGTTCTCTCTGTTGAGGTCGTGCTATAAGCCTCAATTATATCGTTTTTTTGAAAATCGATAAAGTCTTTAAGTGTTATTCCACATTCTTGCCCATTGCTAACCTGTTTGGCTTGATCTTTTTCTCTAAAAATAGTGCTAATTTTACCAGTGTAGATAATTACTCCATCTCTAATTACTCTAGCCTTTGCTCCATTAGCTATTTCACCTTCTGTTACTTTAGATCCAGCAACTTTTCCCGTTCCTGAAACTTTAAAAATCTCTAAAATTTGAGCAGTACCCTTGATTGTTTCCTGAACATCTGGAGCTAAAAGTCCTGACATTCTCAATTTAATAAAATCTAAAACTTCATAAATAATATTATATGAGGAAATTTTAATTTTTTCATTCTCTGCTAATTTTTTTGCTTCTTTACTTGGTTTAACATTAAATGCAATTAGAACAGCATTGGATGCTTTTGCTAATGTCACATCAGTTTCTGTTACCATTCCAATATCAGATAAAATTATTTTAGGCTTAACTTCATCATGAGTAATTTGTGTGATAGCACTCTTAATTGCTTCTGCAGAGCCATGTACGTCAGATTTTATAATAATAGTTAACTCTGCGGCAGATTTATCTGCGAAAGCAGAATCTTGCGTTGCAAAGGTTAGGGGATTTCCACCAGTTTTGGTTTCTTCCGCTCTATTCTCACTTAACGTTTTTGCTTCTTTTTCAGAATCTAGAACAATAAAATCATCTCCCGATTTTGCTGCACCATTAATCCCTAGAATTTCTACAGGTGTTGATGGTGGTGCTTCATTAATATTTTGTCCTTTATCATTAATTAAGGCTCTTACTTTTCCCCATCTTAACCCACTAACAAAAAAATCACCTTTTTTAATTGTTCCTGATGTAACCACAACTGTTGCAACAGCTCCTCTACCTACATCAATTTTTGATTCTAACACAATACCCGTTGCTTTAGATTCAAAATCAGTTTTTAAATCTAAAATTTCAGCCTGCAGAACTATCGACTCTACCAATTTATCTAAATTCTTTTTAGTTTTTGCAGAAATTTCAACCATCAAAGTGTCTCCTGATAAATCTTCAGCTATAAGCTCATACTCTAAAAGTTGATTTTTAATTTTTTGTGGATCTGCATCTGGTAAATCACATTTGTTTATTGCAACAACAATCGGAACATTTGCAGCTTTTGCATGTTTAATAGATTCTATTGTTTGAGGTTTAACACCATCATCTGCTGCAACAACTAATACTACAACATCTGTTAATTTTGATCCTCTAGCTCTCATCTCAGTAAATGCTGCGTGACCTGGAGTGTCTATAAAAGTTATTTTATTTGATTCGTGTTCTATTTGATAAGCACCAATGTGTTGAGTTATTCCACCAAACTCTCCCGAAACAACATTTGCATTTCTTAAAACATCTAACACCGAAGTTTTACCATGATCTACGTGACCCATCACAGTTACAATCGGAGGTCTGTTTTTTAAATTCTCAGATCTGGAATCTTTTATTTTTTGAATAATTTCTTCTGCTTTAGTTTCTCTTATAGGGTTATGACCAAATTCTTTTACTAAGTATTCAGCAGTATCTGCTGCTAACGTTTGGTTAATAGTAACTGTTACTCCCATGCCAAATAAGTGTTTAATTACGTTGCTAGATTGTTCAGCCATTCTGTTAGCAAGCTCTCTTACTGTAATTGCTTCAGGAATATTTACGTCTCTTTTTATTGGTTTTAAACTTTCTTGAATTTCTTCTTTAGTAAGTACTCTGTTCTCTTTTAACTTTGCTCTTTTAAGAGAAGCCATACTTCTTGTTCTTGCTTCAATCTCATCACTTAAGGCTCTTGAAACAGTTAGTTTTAATTCTCTTTTTTTAGCATCAGGCTTTCCCTTATCTCCTGCATCGCCTTTAAGTCTTCTAGTTGCTCTCTGTTCAGCTAATTTACGTTTTTCATAATCATTGGTTATTGGTGAAGATGGTTTAGGCGCAACAGTAGTTCTTGGTGCAAAGCTTCCTGTAGGACTTGCTATAAGTTTTGATCTCACGCTTGCTGGTCTACTGAAGTTACCTCTAGGATCGAATTTGCTAGGTTTTTTTTCAATTACAACTGAGTTTTTACTTTGAGTTTTTGCTAGCTCTATATTCTCTATCGATTTCTTAGCTATGCCAGAAAGTGTTAATTTTGTTTTTTTGTTGTCCATATTTCATTACTCAATCTTTATAAATTATATTTCTCGCAGACATAATTAGCTCGTCTGCTTCTTTTTTTGATAAAGCAAAATCTTCAAGGTATCCTTGAATTTTAATTCTTTTGCCTTTTATAACATCATAACCACCTGTTAATTCATCAGATGCAAGATCTGCAAAATCTTCTAATTTTAAAATCTTTTTTTCACCTAAGGTAACTAGCATTCCTGGTGTTAAACCTTTGTGATTTATAAGATCATCTTGTAATCCTAAATCTTTAATTCTTTTGGTAATATCTTCCTGATCTTTCTGATGAAACTCTTTTGCTCTTTCTATTAAAGCTTTAGCGGTATCTTCCTCTATGCCCTCAATCTTCATTAGGCTTTCTGATTTACTATCTTTAATATCTGAAATTGAAGAAAACCCTTCTGCGACAAGCAATTGTCCCAGTGTTTCATCTAGTTCTAAATTTTTAACAAAGTTATCTGTTTTTTCTTTGAACTCTAACTGTCTTCTTTCTGAATCTTCTGCATCAGTCATTATATTAATTTCATAATTTAATAATTTTGTAGCGAGCCTTACGTTTTGACCTCTACGACCAATTGCTTTACTTAAATTTTCTTCAGTTAAAATTACATCTAATTTCCTTGCTACACTATCAACATTAACTCTTTGAACTTCAGCGGGTGATAAAGCATTTGAAACTACTATTGCTGGATCTTCAGACCAATTAATGATGTCAATTTTTTCTCCCAGTAGTTCATTAACTACCGCTTGAACTCTTGATCCTCTCATTCCAACACAAGCTCCTACTGGGTCTAATGAAGTATCAACAGCTTTAACACAAATTTTTGCTCTACTTCCAGGATCTCTTGCGGATGATTTAATTTCAATTAAACCATCATAAATTTCTGGAACCTCTTGAACAAAAAGTTTTTCCATAAATTTTGGATGAGCTCTAGATAAAAATATTTGTTGTCCTCTAGTTTCCCTTTTTATGTCATAACAATAGGCTTTAACTCTATCTCCCGCTTTAATGTTCTCTCTTGGAATCATTTCATTTTTTTGAATAATTGCTTCTGCTCTGCCTAAATCAACTATTACATTTCCAAATTCTAGACGCTTAACAATTCCACTTAAAATTGAATCTTTTTTATCTATAAAATCATTATATTGTCTTTCACGCTCTGCTTCTCGTACATTAAAGCTAATAACTTGTTTTGCTGTTTGAGCTGCAATTCTACCAAAATCAAACGTCGGTAGTGGTTGTAAAATTTCATCACCAATTTTTTTATCTTTATTTTCTTCGTTTAAGATAATTGCATCTTGAAGATTAATTTCTTTGTTTATGTTTTCAGGCTTTTCAACAACAATTAACT
>JABMNQ010000124.1 GCA_013204495.1 Candidatus Pelagibacter sp. | reverse complement strand
GCATTTAATATTGATGGTTTTGGAAAAAAAATCGTAGAAAATTTTTGGAATTTAAAATTAATTAGATTACCGCAGGATATTTTTAATCTTGACTATGAAAAAATAAAAAAATTAGAAGGTTGGGGTAGATTATCTTCAACTAATTTAAGATTTTCGATTGAACAAAAAATAATTATTTCATTAGATAGATTTATATATGCATTAGGAATTAGGCATATAGGTCAAGAAAATGCCAAGCTTATAGCCAGACATTTAAAAACAGCAGATAATTTTTTTAAATTATCTGATAATAAAAATATAGAAAGTTTGTTTAATATAGATGGAATTGGCAGTACTCAAATTCAATCAATTAAAAAATTTTTTTTAAACAAAACAAACTTAAACGTTTTATCAGAACTAGGAAAAAATCTTAAGATACAGAACATGATATTAATAAATAATAAAGGATTATTAAATAATAAAACTTTTATGCTTACAGGTAAGCTAAACGGAATTAGTAGAGCAGAAGCAAAATCTTTGATTGAGCAGAATTCTGGAAAAATAATTAGCAATGTAAATAAAAAACTTAATTATTTAATTGTAGGTGAAAAACCAACTACTAAAAAAATAAATACAGCTAAAGAATTAAACATAAAAACTATTGATCAAAATGAATGGTTGGAAATGTTAAATAAGACTAGCTAGCCATTTTCTCTCTTTTTTATTTAATGCACTTGAATATTCAGAGTAAATTTTTAAATGATATTTAAATAAATAGTCTTTTTCACTTTCATTTAATAATTGATAATTGATTAAATCTTTTTCTATGGGGGCGAATGTAAGATTTTCAAAGGATAATTTATTATTTAATTGTTTTGCATAAATAAGGTTTTCTATTCTAATTCCAAAATGATTTTGCTTATAATATCCAGGCTCGTTACTTAAAATCATACCTTCTTCAATTTTGATATTATTATATTTAGAAATCGATTGAGGACCCTCGTGTACGTTTAAAAAAAAACCAACACCATGACCAGTTCCATGCGCATAATCTAAACCTTCTTTTTTTAAAAATTTTCTAGCCCTGATATCAATTTTTTTCCCGGTATTAAATGTATTTAAGTTGGTTTGGACAACGGCGATATGACCTTTCAAAACATTTGTATAAGCATTCATTATAGATTTTTTTTGTTTGGTAAAACAAATAGTCCTAGTAACATCTGTTGTTCCATACTTATACTGACCACCTGAGTCTACTAAAAAAATATCTTGTTTGTTGATTTTTTTAGTAATTTTACTTGTAGCCCTGTAATGCACTATGGCTCCATTAGATCCTGTCCCTGCTATAGTGTTAAAACTTGGAAATAAATAGTCTTTACTTAGTTTTCTAAATTTTTCTAATTTATTTTGAGCATCAACTTCCGTTATACTTTTTTTGTTAACATTTTTAATCCAATAGATAAATTTTGTTAATGCTAATCCATCTTTCTTATGAGCTTCAATCATATGTTTTATTTCATACATATTTTTGATAGATTTAAATTTATAGATAGGGTCATTTACTTTTAATATCTTAAACCTTTTTTTGATAATATTTTCATAAAAAATTGAACATGTTTTATCATCAATTATAAAGCTCCCCCCAGACAACTGATTAATCAGAGTTAAAAAATCATTGTTATTAATGATCTGATTTTTTTTAATTTTTTTTTCTTTGATAATATTAAATGCTTTTGTTTTTTCTGTGATTAAATATATTTTCTTATTTTTGTGTATAATTAATCTTGCGTTTGGTATTGGGCTGTTTGGATTGTCATGCCCCCTGATATTTAATAACCATGCTACATTTTCAGGAGCGCTAACAAATAAATAATCAGCTTTGTTTGAATTAAGAAATTTTACAACTTTAGAAATTTTTGATTGATGAGTTTCTCCTACTATTTTTTTTTCTAGGGAATAAAAGGGTTTTGTTTTTTTTTCATTAAATGTTGATATCTGATCAATTAAATTTTGATTAATCGAAACAAGTCTATTGTGTGCAAAGTATTTGTTGAGAGTGTTGTTAGTAAATAAACTTGGGTCATAGCCCAAATTATAATTCTTGATAATTTTATGTGGTAGTTTTTTATGGATTTCGATTATATTAAATTTTTTTGAAGATTCTTGTTGGGCTTGAATAGTATACCTACCATCAACAAACAAATAATTATTTTTCTTTAAGATAACAGCAATACCAGCCGAACCAGAAAATTTTGTAATTGTTCTCAATCTATCATTTTTTGCATACTCAGAAAAATAATCATCATTTTTAGGAATAATATATCCGTCAATTTTATATTTATTAAATTTGTTTCTTAGGATGTTTATTTTATTTTTAATCATTTGATTCTTTTTTGATACCTTATCCACCCGGGACTTCTTGCTCCTTCATTTACTTCAAAATCTTGGTTAAATTCAAAATCGTCTTCTTTGCTCTCATCGAAGAATGAGTTTTTTTCTAGAAACTGTTCCGGAAGTTCTTCAATAAATCTTGAGGCCATACTATCTATCCAATTCCCTTGATAAAACCTATTCATTGCGAACGATACTAGGGCTTTCTTTTTAGCCCTTGTTATACCTACGTATGCCAATCTTCTTTCTTCTTCAAGTCCGTTTTGACCTTTTTCTTCAATAGATTTTTGGTGTGGAAAAAGCCCTTCTTCCCAACCAGGCAAAAAAATAACATCAAACTCAAGACCTTTAGAGCCATGCATAGTCATCATATTAACTTTTTCACCTTCCCAATCTTGATCAATTGAAGTTGCTAGCGCGACATGCTCTAAAAAACTTTCCAAGTTATCAAATTCCTTCATGGCACTTAAAAGTTCTTTAATATTTTCTAGCCTATTTTCATTTTCTATATCTTTTTTATTTTTTAGCATCGACGAATAACCCGACTCGTCCAAAACTAATTGAAGAAGTTTGATGTGATTGATTTTTTTTATATTAATATCATTTCTCCATTTATCCACTAAGAGTAAAAAAGAACTCAAGCCTATTTTGGTTTTTGGTTTGATTAAATTTTGTTCAATTAATTGTTTTGAAGAAATCTCTAAACTTACAGAATTTTTTTTTGAAAACTCATGTATTGATTTGATGGTACTTTCTCCAATAGAACGTTTAGGATTGTTTACTATTCTATCAAAAGCTAAATCATCTTTTGGTTGGTGAATTAACCTTAAGTAAGCAACACAGTCTTTAATCTCCGCCCTTTCATAAAATTTTGTCCCTCCTAAAATTCTATAAGGAAGGCCAATTTTTAAAAAACGTTCTTCAAACTCTCTAGTTTGAAATATTGCTCTAACTAAAATTGCTATGTTGTTAAATGAATATTTTTTTTTAAGTTTTTTTTCTATTTCATCCGATATTCCTATTGCTTCATCTTTTCCATTTTTAAAACAATTAAGTTTAACAAGATCCCCCACTTCCATTGTTGTTTTTAAAGTTTTACCAACTCTATTTTGGTTATTAGCAATTAAGCTTGAAGCGACTGATAAGATATTTTGTGATGATCGATAATTTTCCTCTAACCTAATTACTTTAACATTTTTATAAACTTGATCAAATTCCAAAAAATTCTTAATTTCAGCACCACGCCAGCTATAAATAGATTGATCATCATCTCCAACACAGCATAAATTTTTATGTTTATCAGATAATAGATAAAGCCATCTACTTTGAATATAGTTTGTGTCTTGATATTCGTCGACCAATATATACTTAAAATTATTAGAATAAATTTCTCTTATATCTAAATTTCTCTCTAGAATTTTTACAACGTGTAAGATTAAATCTCCAAAGTCACATGCATTTAAGTCTAATAGTTTTTGTTGATAAATTTTATATAGAGGAAGTACAGTTTTTTCATATATATCGTTTCTATTAATAACAACTTCATTTGGATAAAAACCTTTATTTTTCCATCTATCTATAATTGATAAAATATATTTTGGTGCCAATTGTTTAATGTCTATATTTTCAGCTTTACATATATTTTTAATTAATCTTACCTGATCATCTGTATCAATAATTGTAAAATTAGAAGTTAATCCAGCAGCAGGAGCATGTTTTCTTAATAGCTTTGCACAAATAGAGTGAAATGTTCCAAGCCAAGTCAGGCCTATAGCTTCTGAGTTTAATATTGCACTTACTCTACTTTGCATTTCTTTTGCAGCTTTATTAGTGAAAGTTACAGATAGTATTTGGTTAGGAAAAGCCTTCTTTTCATTAATAATATGAGCAATTCTAGAGGTTAAAACTTTAGTTTTCCCAGAACCTGCGCCAGCCACTATTAACAATGGTCCGTCAAGATATAAAACAGCTTCCCTTTGTGCGTTGTTAAGATTATTTAAATATTCAGAGTTTATCATTTTTAAAATTTCATTATAAGATATTTAAACTTAAACTGTATTTATGAAAAAAATTGTCAAAATTTTTAATAACTTTGTAAGAAATACAATATTTAATGTTAAGAATAAAACAAATAATAAATTTATAATTAGTAGCTTTAATAAATTTTTAATAACTTTTATTAGTGTATTATTTTTATATATATTTTACCTACTGTTGCCTCTTTTATATGACAAGGATTGGGCAAAAGATAATATTAAAACCAAACTTCTTAGTGAATTTAAAATAGATCTTAGTTCTTTTAATGATTTTTCATATCAAATTCTCCCAGCGCCCCATTATTTAATTAAAGATTCTAAGATATTAAAAAATCAAGAATCAATAGTAGATGTTAAAAATTTTAAAATATTTTTGAGTCAAAAAAATCTATTTAATAAAGATAAAATGTTTATAGAAAATATAACCATCAATAAAGCAAATTTTTTTTTATTAAGAGGCAGCCTTAATGTATTAATTGATTCTATCGATAATCAGTTTTCTAATAAAAAAATTACAATAAATAAAAGTAATATTTTTTTTAAAGACAATTTAGATGAAATAATCTCAATTATTAAAATAGATAAAGCAACCTTATTTTTAGACGAAAAAAAACTAATAAATTTATTAAAATTAAAAGGCAGTGTTTTTAAAATACCTTTTAATTTTGAATTAAAAAATAAAAAGGATCTAATTAGAAAAAAAGAAATTAATTTTGAAGCGAAATCTCTTAATTTAAGTATCTATAATGAATCATTTGCAGAAAAAAATACTTCAGCTAAAGGAAAAAATATTATTTCATTTTTAAACTCCAAAATTAATACTGAATACGAAGTAAATGACAACTCTATTGAATTTAATTCAAATAACTCAAGGGTAAAAAGTTCACAAATAAATTACAATGGCAAGTTATCAATTAATCCATTTGATTTAAATTTAAATATTAATCTAAGTGATTATAAGATGTCCAGATTATTTAATCTTAATCCTATTTTAATTGAATTTCTTAAATCAGAATTGTTATTTAATGAAAATATAAGTTTAAATACATCCTTAATTATTAATTCAAACACTAATGAAGGAATTTTTCATAATGCGCAAATATACTTTAATATTCTTAATGGTAAGGTGAATTTAGATAGCTCAAAATTTGTCAATGAAGATATAGGCTTATTAGAGCTAAGTAATAGTAATCTATTTTTTGAGAATAATAAGTTAATTTTAAATACAGATATATTGTTTGATATTAAAAATTCTAATGCTTTATTTTCTTTTCTTAATACGGATAAAAAATCGAGAAAAGAAATTAGAAATATTGTAATTAATTTAAATTATGATTTTTTGAGTAATGAAATAGAATTTAATAATGTTAAAATTAACAATAATGAAGTGAGTACTCAATTTTTTAATATAATAGAAGGGTTTAGGGACAATAATTTAAATAATTTAGTTAAAACTAGAGTTTTACTAAATGAGCTGCTTAGCATTTATGAAGGGTAGATCATTTTTCTAGGATCAACTATTCGCTCATAATCTTTTTCTTTAATAAGACCTGTTTTTAAAGTTTCCTCTTTCAAGGTGGTCCCATTCTTTAAAGCTGTTTTTGCAATTCTTGCTGCGTTATCATATCCAATATGAGGAGCTAGAGCTGTAACTAGCATTAAAGAATTATCCAGATGCTCTTTAATTTTTTTTTTGTTAGCTTGAATTCCATTAACACAATAAAGTGCAAAATTTTTAGTACTATCTGCAATAAGATCTATTGATTCCAGCACATTATGTGCAATCATTGGTTTAAATACATTTAATTCAAAATGACCATGAGAGCCAGCGACTGTAATTCCAGTATGATTTCCAATTACCTTGGCGCAAACCATCGTAACAGCCTCACATTGAGTGGGATTAACCTTGCCAGGCATAATTGATGAGCCAGGTTCATTTTCTGGAAGTGTTAACTCACCATATCCAGCCCTAGGCCCTGATCCTAAAAATCTTACATCATTTGATATTTTCATTAATGCAACAGCACAAGTATTTAATGTTCCTGAAAAATTTACAATAGAATCGTGAGCGGCCAATTC
>JABMNQ010000123.1 GCA_013204495.1 Candidatus Pelagibacter sp. | reverse complement strand
TTTTAAAATAGACCTTCAATTTCACCATCTTTATTTAACTTAATAGAGTCTGCTGCAGGAACTCTTGGTAATCCAGGCATAGTCATTACAGATCCACAAATAACAACAATAAATTCGGCTCCAGAAGAAAGCTTAATTTCTCTAATTGGTAAAGCATGACCTGTTGGCGCTCCTTTTAAGCTTGGGTCTGTTGAAAAACTGTACTGAGTTTTAGCGATGCAAATAGGAAAGTCTCCATAACCAGCATCTTCAAAGCTTTTTAATTGCTCTCTAATTTTAGTATCAGCAATAACCTGATCTGCTCTGTAAATTTCTTTTGCAATTGTTTCTATTTTTTTAAATAGAGGGGTTTTGCTTTCATATAAAAATTTGAATTTATCATCATTTTTTTCACATAACTCAACCACATGGGTCGCTAATTCTTTTGTTCCTTCGCCACCATTTGCCCAGTGAGTACAAAGACTAGCCTTAACTCCCATATCATCACAAAATTCTATTAAAGCTTTAACTTCATTGTCTGTATCTTTAATGAAATGATTAACAGCGACCGCAACGGGTAATCCAAATTTTTTAACATTTTCAATATGTCTTTGAAGATTAACTAAGCCTTTTTTTAAAGCTTCTACATTTTCTATTTTAAGATCATCTTTAGCTACTCCACCATGCATTTTTAATGCTCTTATAGTTGCAACAATTACAACGCAGCTTGGTTTTAAATTTGATTTTCTGCATTTTATATCAAGAAATTTTTCGGCACCAAGGTCTGCCCCAAATCCTGCTTCAGTAACAACATAGTCAGCAAGTTTTAATCCAGTTTTTGTAGCGATTACAGAATTACACCCATGTGCAATATTGGCAAATGGACCACCATGAATAATTGCAGGATTATTTTCTAGAGTTTGAGCAACATTCGGTCTAATCGCATCTTTTAATAATACTGTCATCGGACCTTGAGCTTTTAAATCTTTTGCGTAAACAGGTTTTTTATCTCTAGTGTAGGCAATTGTAATATTTCCTATTCTTTTTTCTAAATCTTCTAAATCATTCGATAAGCAAAAAATTGCCATTACCTCAGAAGCTACAGTTATATCAAAACCATCTTCTCTAGGAAAACCATTTGCAACACCTCCTAAATTTATATTGATTGATCTTAAAGAACGATCATTCATATCCATTACTCTTTTCCAAACAATACGTCTAACGTCTATGTCTAATTTATTTCCCCAATAGATATGGTTATCAATTAAAGCTGATAATAAATTATGAGCCGAAGTTATTGCGTGAAAGTCTCCAGTAAAGTGTAAGTTAATTTGCTCCATTGGAACTACTTGAGCATATCCACCACCTGCAGCTCCACCTTTCATTCCAAAAGAAGGACCAAGGCTTGGCTCTCTTAAGCATACGATAGATTTTTTTCCGATTTTATTTAATCCATCATTTAAACCAACGGAAGTAGTAGTTTTTCCTTCACCAGCAGGCGTTGGTGTAATAGCTGTTACTAGAATAAGTTTTCCATCCGGCTTATCTTTTAGAGTATCTAAATACTCTAAGTTAATTTTTGCAATGTGTCTGCCCATTGGGCTAAACGCTGTGCTTTCATCCGGTACATTAATTTTTGCTAGAATATCATTTATAGGTTGCATTTTAGCTTCTCTAGCTATTTGTATGTCTGACTTAACTTCGCTCATTTAAAACTCCTATAAAATTAATTATATAATGGTAAGTTGTTATCTTATTTTAACATGGATCGAAACTTCTAAAAAATATATATAAAAAAAATAAGGACTATTTATAATCCTTTGTATAAAATTATTTAATGCAAAAATATTCCATATTCAGCTTAATAAAAAATGCTTTTTCCAATCATCAAAATTGGGACTTGGCATGGAAGGATCCAACTCCTAAAAAAGAATATGATGTTGTTATTATTGGAGGAGGTGGTCATGGCTTAGCTACCGCATATTACTTGGCAAAAGAGCACAATATTACAAATGTTGCCATAATAGAAAAAGGCTGGATTGGCGGTGGAAATGTTGGGAGAAATACAACAATTATCAGATCTAATTTTATGTATGATGAAAATGCTTTATTTAGCGAATTCGGAATGGATCTTTGGAGGAAGATGAGTCAAGATTTAAATTATAATGTGATGTTTTCTCCAAGAGGAATTATCAATCTTGCACACTCAGACGCTCAAATGAATATTTATGCAAGAAGAGGAAACTCAATGCGTTTAAATGGTATTGACGCAGTTCTATTAAACAGAGAAGAAGTAAAAGAAATAATACCAATGGCAGATTTTTCTGACAATGTAAGATTTCCAATTTTTGGTGCACTGATGCAGCCGAGCGCAGGGACAGCTAGACATGATGCTGTTGCGTGGGGATATGCACGTCAAGCTGATTCAATGGGTGTTGATATAATTCAAAACTGTGAAGTAACAGGATTTGATATTGTGGGTGGAAAAATTGAAGGTGTAAGAACTTCGAGAGGAGATATTAAAGTTAAGAAAATTGGATTATGTGTTGCGGGTAGTACAAATATCTTAGCAGAAAAATTAAATATGACATTGCCAGTTGAGGCACATCTTTTACAGGCTTGTGTTTCAGAACCAGTAAAACCTGTATTAGATAATGTAGTTACATTCGGTGCAGGCCATTTTTATATTAGTCAATCAGATAAAGGTGAAATGGTAATGGGTGGAGATCTAGATGGCTACAATAGTTATGCGCAAAGAGGAAACCTGCCAACACTTCAACATGTTTTGACAGAAGGAATTGCAATGATGCCTTTCCTAAGTAAATTAAAAATGCTTAGAACTTGGGGTGGAATAATGGATATGTCTATGGATGGTTCACCTATAATAGATAAAACTCATATCGAAGGTTTATATTTAAATTGCGGATGGTGTTATGGTGGATTTAAAGCAATACCTGCATCAGGCTGGACATTTGCTCATACAATTGCACAAGATAGAGTTCATAAATTAAATGAAGGATACAGCCTAAGTAGATTTAACACAGGTCATCTACTTGATGAAAAGGGACTTGGAACAAAAACATGGATTTCATAAATGCTACATATTAAATGTCCTCACTGTGGGATGAGGTCTCAAAATGAATTTGCATACGGGGGAGATGCAACCGTTAAAAGACCAGAACTTAATAAAGAAGTTTCTGATCAAGATTGGGATAATTTTATTTATAATAGAAAAAGTTTAAGAGGTAAGCACAAAGAGTTATGGCATCATATATCAGGATGCAGACAGTGGATTAAAGTTGAGAGAGACACAGCAACACACGAAATATTTAAAACAGTTAAAGCTAACGAAGAAATTTAAAGATGAATCAGGATTTTAGACTAGATAACGTTGGATTAATAAATAGAAATAAAAAAATTTCATTTAAATTTAATGGAAAAAAATATTTTGGTTATGAGGGGGACACTTTAGCATCAGCATTACTTGCTAATGGCGTTCATTTGATTGGAAGAAGTTTTAAATATCATAGACCAAGAGGTTTTTTTGGAGCAGGCGTTGATGAACCATATGCAATAGTTCAACTTTATAGAAATAATGAAACAGAACCTAACGTAAAAGCTACAGAACAAGAGCTTTTTGAAGGGCTAGAGGCAACTAGCGTTAATTGTTGGCCTAGTGTTAACTTTGATATTGGTGCGATCAATAATCTTTTAAAAGTATTTCTACCTGCGGGATTTTATTACAAAACATTTATGTGGCCAAAAAGCTTTTGGTATAAAGTTTATGAACCTTTCATTAGAAAAGCAGCAGGACTTGGTGTTGCCTCAATTAAACATGACAAAGAAAGATATGAACATAAATATGAATATTGCGATATATTAATTGCAGGATCTGGACCATCAGGTTTAGCAAGCGCTTATGCGGCAGCTAAAAATGGAGCTAGAGTAATATTAGCAGAAGATAAGCCAAGATTTGGTGGAACTTTATTAACCAGTGAAGTTAATATTGGCAATCAAACAGGAAAAGAGTGGGCAGAAAATATTATTGCCGAACTTAAGGAGATGCCTAATGTTATTGTAAGGAATAGATCTCAGGTTTTTGGTTACTACGATCATAACATGTTGGTAATGTCAGAAAAGTTAAGTGATCATTTACCAAAAACAAAAAAATATCATCCAAAACAAAGACTTTGGTATATCAGAGCTAAAGAAGTTTTAATTTCATCAGGATCCATAGAGAGACCACTTGTTTTTGGAAATAATGATACGCCAGGTGTGATGTTATCTTCTGCAGCAAAAGAATATTTAAAAGTCTATGGAGTTTTAGTTGGAAAAAAACCATTAATATTTACAAATAATGATAGTGGCTATGAAACAGCTATAGAATTTAAAAAAAATGGAATTGAGCCAATTATTCTGGATACCAGAAAAGATCCTAAGTCAGAAATAATTACAGAAGCAATAGATCTAGGTATACAAATTAAATTTTCTTACGTAGTTGTGGCTGCCAAAGGTTATAAAAAAGTGAAATCAGCTGAGATTGCAAAAATATCTGATAATAAAAGTGAATTAGGAACTTTGGAAAATATTGATTGTGATTGTATCTGCGTTTCAGGATTTTGGACACCAACAATACATTTGGCTTCGCAATCTGGAAATAAAACTAAGTTTAATAAAGACATAGATGCTTTTGTGCCTGGAGTTTCAAAACAAAATGAAACAACATTGGGTGCAGCAAATGGAACCTTTACGCTAGAAGAGACTTTAAAAAATTCATTTAACATGGGTCATGAATTATCAAAAAAAATAACTAATATTGATAATAAAGTTTTGTCACCATTGGTTACCGAGAAAAAATCAACACAACATGATAAATTTTGGTGCGTACCATTGCCGAAAGGAAAAACCTATAAAAGATTTTTAGATTTTCAAAATGATGTAGCGGTTTCAGATATTGAAATAGCTCTTAAAGAAGGTTATCGCTCTATTGAGCATGTTAAGAGATATACAACACTTGGAATGGCAACAGATCAAGGAAAAACAAGCAATCTCAATGGTTTGCAATTAGTCTCCAATATTGAAAACAAAATAGTACCTGAGGTAGGTCACACAACCTTTAGACCTCCATATACCCCTGTTACTATTGGTGCAATCGTAGGGAGAGAGACGGGCAAACATTCAAAACCAACAAGAAAGTCTCCAATGCATTCTTGGCACGCAAAAAATAATGCAGTGTTTGTTGATGCAGGAGTTTGGTTGAGACCAAGATATTACAAACAGGGAAGTGAAACTTTATTTGAAGGATCAAAGAGAGAAGCAAAAAATGTTAGGAAGAATGTTGGGATATGCGATGTTACTACTCTAGGTAAAATTGATATCAAAGGTCCCGATGCCGCTGAATTATTAAACAGAGTTTATACAAATGCTTGGTTAAAGTTACCTATAGGGAAAGCAAGATATGGAGTAATGTTAAGAGAAGATGGAATTGTTATGGATGATGGAACCACTACTAGAATATCAGAAAACCATTATCACATGACAACTACGACTGCGCAGGCCGCAAATATTTTATCTCACCTTGAATATTATCTGCAACTTGTATGGCCAGAGTTAAATGTCAATGTAGTATCTACTACTGAACAATGGGCAGGAGCTTCTTTAGCCGGTCCGAAATCTAGATCTGTATTGGCAAAATTATTTCCAGATATAGATGTTAGCAATGATGGCTTACCTTTTATGGGTTATAGAGAAGGTAACTTATTTGGAGTGAAAGCAAGAATTTTTAGAATTTCCTTTTCAGGTGAACTTGCTTATGAAATTAATGTTGGTTCAGACAATGGAAACTTTATGTGGGAAAAGATAATGGAAGTAGGTAAAGAATTTGCAATTCAACCTTATGGTACAGAAGCGTTATCAACTTTAAGAATTGAAATGGGACATGTCGCAGGATCAGAATTAGATGGCAGAACTATTCCTTATGACAATTCTCTAGAAGGATTAATGAGTAAAAATAAAGATTTTATAGGAAAAAGATCATTAAATAGAAAAGCTTTCATTGCAGAAGATAGGCAAAAAGTTGTAGGAGTTGTTCCATTGGATAAACAAACAAGTATTCCAGAAGGTTCTCATTTAGTTAAGGATGCAAATGCCCCGCTCCCAAATCCTAAATTGGGCTATATTTCAGCTTCTTGTTGGAGTGTAGAGCACGACAATCCTTTTTCATTGGCAATATTAAAAGATGGAAAAAATATGATAGGTCAAAAATTATTTGCCATGTCGCCGTTAAAAAATAAAACAATACCTGTTGAGATAGTTTCATCACATTATGTTGATCCAAAAGGCGAAAGGGTAAGATCATGAGTACAATTTCTGCTTTACAAAATATCCACGTTAAAGGTCTATTCGGTGACCATGAAGATAAAAATCCAAAAGACCTCTTAAAAGTGTCTGAATCAAAGGACTTTTTAATAATTCAAATAGTGAAATATAAAAACTCTTCAGTCTCACTTAAAGACATTACAATTGACAATATAAACTTAAATAATGAAGCTCTAAGTGTAAGCTGCAACATCGATACAAGAATTTTATGGAATAGCCCAAATAATTGGCTTTTAGTTTCTACAAAAAAAGAAGTTATGAAGGAAATAAATGAAAAACTGGAAGAAGCTCATTTCGCATTAACTGACTTATCCCACTCAAGAGCCATAATTGAAATAGAAGGTAACAATACAAAAGAAGTATTAAAAAAAGGATGTCCTTTTAACTTTAATGAAATAAAAAAAAATACCTGTTTAAACTCAGTTTACAACGGAATGTCGGTAACGATTGATATGTTAGAAGATGCTCCTGATAAAGTAAGAATATTTACATTAAGAAGTTTTGGCGAGTCTTTGTACCACTCTATTACAGATGCCTCTCTAGAATTTGGTTATAACGGCCTTTAAAAAAAGACTATTTTCTTGTAGCAATATAAACACCAAGAGTTGCTACAGCAAAACCAATTAGATCTAAGTTATTTAAAACTTCATTTAAAAATAACCAAGCCATTATAGCTGTAGTTGGTGGTATTAAAAAAAATATAGAAACCGTTTTGCTTGCTGAGTTATTTTTAATTAAAAACATTAGAATTGAGAATGCGCCAAAAGATACAAGAAATATTTGATGACTCATGGCTATCATGAATGTTGGAGTAAAATTAATATAAGGTTCAGTAAAAATAAAAATAATTATTAGGTGAAAAAGACAGCCACCTATAGCTTGATACATATTACTGACGGATAAAGGTAAATTGTTACTTATTTTTTTTTGCCATAAAGTAGAGGTTGTAATAGCTAGTAGTGCTATAAAAGATGCTATAACTCCTATGACTGGAAGGCTTGCCCCAATATCAAAACCTAAAACTAACGCAGCACCAAGAAAGCCAAGAGCTATCCCAAGCCATTGTTTAAAAGAAACTTTTTCACCTAAAAATTTTCCCGCTAAAGCATTAGTTAGTATAGGTTGTAAGGTAACAATTAAGGCTGCAATACCCGTGGGCATTCCAATTGAAATTGAATAAAAAACTCCACCTAAGTAAACACCATGAAAAAGAACTCCACTAAAAAGAGATTGAATAATATTTTTTTGGTTAGTTAAAATTTTTTTTTTTGTGTAAATTGAAAATAAAAAGAAACCTAAGGCTACAATAAAAAATCTAAATGCTAATGCTGTAAATGGATCACTATTATCTATTATAGGTTTTGTTGTTACAAAAGCCGATGACCATAAAATAATAAAGATGAATGGAAAAATTTTAACCATGTTGAGGTTATAAGTTATATTTTATAGCTATATTAGAAATTAATAACCAAAATGAGCGCTTTCTCTCTTGAGTTGTACGGATAAATACTTAAAGTTAGGTAGGGTTATAATGAATTTTAAAAAGACAATTATTAGTTTATTTTTTCTACTATTTCTTAATGGATGCGTACAAAGTGCTGCTCTTTTAGGACCTGCATATACACTAGTTAGCACTGGTAATGTTTATCAAGCTGGCTTTTCTTATGGGTCTAATCAGGCTGTTAAAAAAATTACAGGCAAATCACCCACAGAAAATATTAAAAACCTTGTAGATAATAAAAAATTAAAAATTGAAGAAGAAGAAAATTATGATGAATTTTTTGCGTTAGTAAAAAATAGAATAGAAAAAACAAGTAAAATTATTAATTTAGCTAATCAGTAATATTTAATAAAAGTTGTTCTGATTGTCTTGTTTCTTTACACCAAAGCTCATAACTTTCACACATACGCCACAAGAATTGATATGCTCTATTAGAGGCTTCGATTAAAGTATTATCTTTGGTTTCATAAAGTTTTGGTATTTTGATTAAATGTTTTATGGTCATATCTCTTTGTATTTCCAAAAGTCTAATGGTTTCCTCTGGTATTTTGCTTCCTGCATCTTTGTCTATATATGCATTTTTTTTTAACTCACCAAACCACTCATCATGTAATGCACCACTACTTAATTTAATAAACTCTTTAGTTTCCATGAATTTATTAATAGCTTCTTTTGTATCTATGTTTGGATATTTATTTTTTTCAATAGAAACGTATGAGTAAATAATTTCAGCCATATATATAACATATGGTTTTTTAACTTCAGAGAGCATTGTTTATTTTTTATATCTTGCCATACAAGAGTTGGCTAATATTAAGTTAGGGTCCAAATATAATTTTGATATTTTTGCATTTTTTAAAGATTGATAAGCAAAAATTGCAATAGGGATTTCAGTACAGCCTAATATTATTTTTTTACACTTTTGTTTAATTAAATAG
>JABMNQ010000122.1 GCA_013204495.1 Candidatus Pelagibacter sp. | reverse complement strand
TAATAAAAGTGGTAAAGTAAAAACATGATTTTAGGCTTAATAATAATTATTTTAGTTTTTGCAGTAATAATATTTCTATCAATTTCATTTTTCATAGGAATTTTTGGCGGAGGACCATTCGTACCAACTCCCCTTCCAGCTGTACATAAGGTTTTAAAAGCAGCAAAGATCAAAAAGAACGACAAATTGTACGACATCGGTGCTGGCGATGGACGCTTTATCCATTTTGCCGCAAAAGATTATCAAGCAAATTCAGAGGGGTTTGAAATGGATCCCTTTGTTTTTTTCTTAGCAAAAATGCGTCAAAAAATATTTGGATGGCAAGGAAAAATGACATACGGAAATTTTACAAAAAAATCCATCAAAGATGCCGATATTATTATCTGCTACATGATGCCAGACACCTTGGCAAAATTTCAAAAAAAATTTGATAAGGAATTAAAGAAAGGCGCAAAGGTAGTTTCATATGCCTTTCATATCGGAAACTGGATACCAAAAAAAATCATCCCAAAAGAAGGCAAAATTAGCCAAATATTTATCTACGAAATTGCCTAGATAAAAGCTCCAAATCCTCAATTTCAAAACCACAACATCCACCAACCACTTGAACTCTAGGGTAAGATTCTATCAATCCTAAAATTTGAGATATACGTAAACTTATATCTTCTTTTACAACCTCACAAGACCCTTCCAAAGTTGATGGGTCCTGATCACTTGCATTAAGATAAAATACATTTAAAAGTCCAGTCTTATCAGCAAGAAAAGCATTCTTAGCACCCTCATAAGAACAACAATTAACTCCATAATAACGCACAAAACCACCAGAAACAGACTCACATGCACGAATAGCATCAGTAACACTTTCACCACTTCTCAAATTACCATTGTCAGAAACTACAAAATTAATAGCCACATCCTTACCAAAAGTTTTAGCTGCCAAAGCCGCTCCTTTTGCATCATTAATGGTTGGAAAAGCCTCAAACCAAGGTAATCCATCGATATATTCCAAAGCAGAAAGTTGTTCACCATGAAACTCTTTAGCCTCATTAACTTTAGGATGAACTACGCCATTAGCTAAATAACAATCATCAGTAAAAGGTCCAAGAAAAAAACCATGCTGTCTATCAAACCCAACAGAATTCATTAAAAGTTCTGCCTGAATCCTTATAGCATTTCTATAAGCTTCAATACCATTTTGCTCTCTCAAAATATTTCTAGCCCCAAAAGTTGCACCCATAACAATATCAGCATAATTAACATTAGCACTCATAACTCTCTTTACAACTTCATTCAGCCTAAAATTATCTCCTAACTCATGCCTCTCCTTAGCAATTGCAGATCCATATGGAGCCGATAATAGTTTAACCATAATTAATAAATTAATTCGCAAGGGATCTTAACTGAGCTCTAAAAGCAAAGCAAATAAAAATGTAATAAAAAATAAAAACAAAATCAGGCAAATCAGGAATATCTATAGCAGCAAAGGGAAATGATGCAAAAAAATTCACAAACATCACAATTATTTCTAAAAAAAGAAATCCAAAAAACCCAAAAAATGAACCAAAAAAAACAGATGCCATACCAAACAACATGGCCAAAGGAATAAATGGTAAAACAAATAAATTTGCCAAAATAGAAACTAAACTAACTCTTCCAAAATTCATCATAACTATAGGCAAGGTAAAAACCTGTGATGCTAAAGTCATAGAACAAGTTTCTCTAATTAAAAATTTTTCAGGCAAAAATAATAATTTATTCTTAAACAAATCCCCCATTAAAATAAGTCCTAATGAAGATAAAAATGAAAGATGAAAACCAACATCATAAGCTAAAATTTTAGGATTAAAAATGGTCATCAAAAAAGCTGAAAAAAATAAAGCCCTTAAAACATAATATTCGCGACCAAAATAAATTGCACACAAACTTATACCACCCATAATACCTGCCCTTACAACAGAAGCAGAAGCTCCAACCATAAAAACAAAACAAAAAATCAAAAAAATCGAAACCCAAAAACGTCTTTTTAAAGAAATAAAACCAAATAAAAAATTAACTGTTAAAATAACCAGAGTAATATTATAACC
>JABMNQ010000121.1 GCA_013204495.1 Candidatus Pelagibacter sp. | reverse complement strand
AAGCATTAGTCATTTCTTTTGATTTTTTTATAGAGGCATTAGCAACTTCTTTTGATTTTTCAAATGAGGCTGTAGTTATTTCTTTTGATTTCTTTAAAGTGGTATTAGCTTTTTCTTTTATTTTATCTAACATTTATTCTCCACCTAACTCTACCAAATCCCAAATCAGGTGTCTAGGTGATGGAATGAGAGTTAATCAGCTAATAAGATCGTAGAATTTAAAAATTGATTAATAAAACTATTATAGCGATAGTTATTAACACAACACTCACAATAATATAATTCAGCCTAATATTAAATTTTTTGAATACTATTTCAGTAATTTTTTCCCAGAATACTACAATGAAGAGCACAATTATAGCTGGCAGAATAAACTTGATCATTCATGACTATCAATTAAATTATCTAAAAATTTACTACACCTATTAATTTGTTCAATACTTATGAACTCATTTGGCTTATGTGCTTGGTCTATACTTCCAGGTCCACATACAATAGTTGGTATATTAGATCTATTTTTAAACAAACCAGCTTCTGTTCCATAAACAACTTTTTTATGTTTATTATTTCCTAACAATTCTTTAATCTTTTTTACCATATCAATATCTTCACTCATATCTAAAGCAGGATAATTAATTTTTTCATTAAAACTAATTCCTGTTTTGGATGAAACTTTATGCATATCTTTTATTAATTTTTGGTTGGCATAATCTTTAATTTTTTTAACCAATTGTAAGGGGTCATCTTTTATTAAATTTCTTACTTCAAATTCAAATTCACATAAATCAGGTACTATATTTAAAATAGCTCCACCTTTAATTAGACCTGTATGAAGAGTAGTGTGTGGAACTTCATAATCATTATCAAAAGGTCCATTAATTGATTTTTCTTTATTTAGTTGATCAATATAAGCAATTAGTTTTGAAGCGTAATTAATAGCGTTAACACCAAAGGGTGCTTGTCCAGAATGACATGCTAATCCTTCAACTTTAACACTGTATGCATGTTTTCCTTTATGACCTATCACCACCTCCATACTTGTAGGCTCTCCTACAATACAAAACTCTGGTTTAATTGATTTTTTTTCAATTAAGTCCAATAAACCATGTACGCCAACACACCCGATTTCTTCATCATAAGAAAAAGCAAGATGAATTGGTTTAGATAATTTTTTTTCAACCATTTTAGGAACACGACTTAAAACTAAACCTATAAAACTTTTCATATCAGAGGTTCCTCTGCCATACAGTTTTTCATCTTTTTCTATTAATTGAAAAGGGTCACTGTCCCATTTTTGTTTAGCAACTGGAACAACATCAGTGTGACCAGAAAGAACAATACCACCTGAAGAATTAGGACCTATTGTTGCAAACAAATTAGCTTTATTTTTAGTTTCATCATAAACTAACTCAGATTTTATTTTGTATTGGTTTAAATAATTTTCTACGAACTTAATTAGATTTAAATTTGATTTAAAACTTGTGGTGTCAAATCCAATTAATGTTTTAAGTAAATCTAAAGATTTTTTTTCTATCATGTGTTTATAAGTCTCCTGGAACACCATAACTGGGTGATTCAGAGGGATTTAAAGCTCTAGATTTATAATCTTTCATTTGAGGCTCAAATACTTTCCACAGTTTATAAAGCTCCTCTATAGGTTTGCTTTCTAACCAATCAATTCGTAAATCAACAAGTGGCCAAATAGTATTATCAGCAACTTTAATTCCAGCAGAATGAACTGGTCCCTCTTCTCCACCTTCTTCTAAACCAGCTTTAAGAGCAAGCAACAATCTTTCAGCAAGGTGAACATTTGGATTATTATTAAAATTATCAACCATAGCTTTAGGTACCATTTCAGATTTAAGCATATTGCCCGCACCAATACAATTTGATCCCTTTTCTAGACCACTTATCCCTAAGATTTTTGATCCAGTGTGCTGTGAAGTGTTACCTTTATTATCTATTAAAAGTAATTGTCGATATTCAATATTTTTTTCTTCTTTTATAATTTTATTAATTACTTCTGTAACTTCTAAACCTTTTTCTAAATAATCTAACATGAGGTTTCCTAAGCTAGGATCAGTAACGTTTTGCGTTGAGGCTGCACCAACTCCTGCTCTTACCCATGGGCAACGACTAGCAACGCTAATACTTGATGATGAGATTGCAACACCAACCATGTTGGTTTTCTCACATCTTCCAATTAATGAAAATGTCATGTTGGAATTACCGCTGTAGCATCAATTTCAACTAACCATTCTGGTCTAGCTAAACGTTCAACTACTAAACCTGTTGAAACTGGATAAACACCTTTTGTATATTCACCAATAACTTGATAAATCGCTTCTCTATTTTTAATGTCAGTAATATAAACAACTATCTTTACTAAATGGTTCATTGTTCCACCAGTTTCTTCAATAAGTTGTTTTATATTTTTCATTACTTTGTGAGTTTGTTCAGCTGGATCTATACTAGCAATATTACCCCCATCATCTAAGTTTTGAGGACACTGCCCTCTCATCCAAACAGTTTTACCACCTTCTGTTACTACCGCTTGACACAAATCATTATTTAGATTTTGTTCGGGATAAGTATCTTTAGTATTAAACTTTCTAATTCTTTTATGCGTCATTTACTTTTAATTATTTAACTTAATATATTATTTTTTTTAACAATTTGTTCAGCTAAATACTTAGCATCTTGCCAAACACCCCAAATAAATGATGATCCTCTCATAGATAACCAAGGTAAGCCTATGAAATACACCCCATCAACTTTTGCTACCCCTTTGTAATGATCTGGTTTACCCTGTTTATCAAAAGCATCTACTTTCAGCCAACTAAAATCATACTGATACCCAGTTGCCCAAATAATTGTTTTTATTTTTTCTTTATTAAGATCTATTTCTAATATTGGGTTAATTACACAATCAGGATCTGGTTTAATATTTCTAGCATCAGGTTCTTCAGGAAAATCTAGATTATTCTTCTCAATATGTTCATCTGCCTGTTTTAAAACAGATAAATAGCTTTGATCCCCTATATCCAAATTAATTTTTAAATCATTTTCAAAGTATAATTTTCCATTTTCATAATTTTTAGTTAATCCCACTAAGGACATTCCTTGATTTGCAAATTTTCTAAAATCTATAGTTTTACCCCCATCATAACCACTAACTGCAATTGTTACATGTTGAGTATTTGGATCGGGAGTTTTTTTTTGCCAAACTCCTAAAGCTCCAAACCACCATACATTGTCTTTTCCTCGATATCTTCTGGGTGGTCTATTATGTGGACCTATGGATAAAAAAACCTTACTACCAGATAGCATTATTTCTTGAGCAATTTGTGATCCTGAAGAGCCAGATCCAACAACTAAAACAGCTCCCTCTTTAAATTGATGTGGGTTTTTGTAAAATTGAGAATGAATTTGAGTTATATCAATATTATCAGGAACTATGGATGGAATAATAGGTTTCTGAAAAGCACCTGTGGCAACTACAATATTATCAGCCTCAATATTTCCCTCAGAAGTTTTAACTAGATATTTTTGAGTACTATTATCTCTTAAAACTTCTTCAACATTTACATTGCACCTAATTGGAGCATTAATTTTTTTTGCAAATTTTTCAAAATAAGAAACTACAACGTCTTTTTGAGGGAAATAGTTAGGTGAATGATCGTCAAAATCTAAAGTTGGAAATCGATCATGCCAGGCAGGTCCATTTGCCACAAGAGAGTCCCATCTGCAAGATCGCCAACTTTCTACAATACGATTTTTTTCTAAAATTAAATGTTCTACTGAATGGTTTGATAGATGTTCACTCATTGCAAGACCAGCTTGGCCTGCTCCCACTATCAATGTGTTAATTTTTTTTATATTTTGTGAATTACTCATATAATTAGTTTAATAAAACCTATCATTGTGCGTATTGTGTGTCTAGGTGATGGAATGAGCTAATACTAAATAAGATCAAAAAAGACTGAGATGTGCCTATTAATGTTTTATAATTCTTTTCCAGCTTTAAGTTCACGCCACTTAATAATAGCATTAGCTCCTAAGTAAGAAATAAGTTTAGGAGGTAATTTTTTTGGCGCATCGTAGGATTTCATATCATTAACGATAGCTGAATCTGTGTTCGTTGCTAAATCTACCGCACCAATTCCTGCTAAGGTGCCTTTTGCAGTACCAATACCATTTTGACAACAAGCTGAATAAATATTTTTATCTACCTCGCCAAAAGCTGGTACTGAATTTAATGACAAACATAACCGTCCAGCCCATCTATATTCCATTTCAACATCTGACAACATTGGAAATCTATCATTAAAGCTTTTATCTTGATCATTGCCAAATTTACTTACTCTTTGCTCTGAAACTTCCATCGATGGATCAAAGGTCCAACGATTACGTATTAAAATTCTATCCCCATTAATCCCAGTAATTTTTCTAACCGTTGATCCCATTGGATTTGAAGGAGTAACACCCCATTTTTTTTCACCCCCAAGCTTTGTTAGTTGATCGTTAGTTAGTTTTTTAGTCATAGATGCGTAGGTAAACACATGTATTAATCGGTTTTCAAAAAAACCAAACGATTCAGCATGACCATTTACAGCCATAATAATTTTTTTTGTAATAACTGAACCTGTTGGGGTTTTTATTTCCCAACTATCATTATTTTTTTTAATCTCTATTGCTGGGCTATGCTCATAGATTGAAAATTTATTTCCATTTGATTGTGAAATACCATTAGCCAATTTACTTATATAAAGAGCCGGTTGGAGCATAAGGCAGCCTGGTAAAAAAAGCCCACTTTTATAAAAAGTTGAACCCGTAATTTTCTCCATCTCAAAAGATGATAAGTTTTTATATTGTTCACCGAGTTGATCTAAATGCTGAGCATATTCTTTGTTATGCTTTTCACCATCAGTATTTACAGCACCATTAATACGTCCACTGGGTTCTACCGCTTCAGTTGGCATTGAATATTCTTCAGCAGCATCTTTAGCAAATTGTAGTGCCTGTCTATTTAATTTAATATGTTTTTGATCAACTTCTATTTTATTTTGGTAAGAACCTGAGCCAAGTTCATGAGGTAGATCAATCATAAAACCTGAATTTCTACCCGCAGGTCCAGCTGCAATTTCCGAGGCTTCTATTAATGCGATCTTATCTGTGTTTGTAATTTGACATAATCTCCTTGCAGCAGATAATCCTGCAAAGCCACCACCAATTATAAGCCAATCCGTTATAATCTTATTTTCTAATTTTGGATATCTGGGTTGTTCCGGAATAATGCTTCGCCAAGCTGGAGGTCCTGGATCCCGAGGCAATCTTTTTGCAACTCGAGTATTAGACATTATCTAATTTCCTTAATGGTATTATTCATAGTGTTAATGATATTTTCTAATTCTTTTTTTTCAATTTCATTTAGTTGCTGTAATGGCAGACGAGGTATACCAGCGTTAAATCCTTTTATCGTAACTCCATATTTTATTGATTGAACAAATTTCCCCCCCTGCTCTAAATTTTTCATCAACGGCAACATCGCATCCCAAATCTTTTTGCCTTTAGCAAAATCATTTTCAACAGCACATGCTTTCCATAAAGCAATGTGAGCACTAGCTGAAAAGTTACTACCAGCACAAACCCAGCTTTTAACGCCTGCTTGAAAGTATTCATAAGCTTGGTCATCCATTCCACAACATAATGCTATGTTTGGGTATTTCTTAATTAGATAATCAATTCTATCCATTTCACCTGAGCTTTCTTTTATTCCAGAAAAATTTTTTGATTGACTAACAAGGTTTAAAAATTCTTCATCCATATTTATTGAGGTACGACCTGGATAATTATAGAGTAAAACAGGAAGGTTTACCGATTGCTCAATTGCAATTGCATTAATCGCATTCTCTTTACTGGTTGGTACAGCATAAGGCGGTGATGATATCATTATGGAATCTGCACCATTGGATTTTGCTGATTGTGCAATTAAAATCGAGTCTTCTGTTCTAATTACCCCACCCGTACCAGCAATAAAGGTTACTCTCTTATCTATAATTTCTGAACTCAGTTTTAATAAATAAAGTCTTTCCTCTAAGGTTTGGGCGTAGTTTTCTCCAGTAGATCCGGCCACAACAATTCCATGAACACCTTCTTCAATAATTTTATTGATAACTTCAGCGTAAGCTTTTTCATTAATTGAATAGTCGTCATTAAATGGTGTAATTAAAGCTGTATAGATACCGTTCAGTTTCATTTAAATTCAATCTCCTTAAATAGTTAATTACTAACCACTATAATTAATAGATGTATATTCATACCCTATCAAACCTCAAATCAGGTGTCTAGGTAACGGAATGATTGTCACTTAATGAAATATATAATTGTTAGAATTATAAGGATAATGACAATCCAAATAGTAAGATTAGTTAAGAATTGTTTTAATTTAGAGTTAGATTGTAGAAAAGCTGGGAGTACTAATAAGAGTATCCCTAACATATAAACAAAGGGTAATATCTGATCCATTATTATATCTAATTTCTGTTAAGAAACGTTTGTACGAGACCGTCGTTCATTCTGTTTTATTTTATCAAAGGTTTTTTCTATTATTTTAGCTTTTGGTCTTAGCTCTTCTTTGCTATCTTTTTCTAAAAGATTTGCCCCAGCTGTTTTATTAAATCCGTCCATTTTT
>JABMNQ010000120.1 GCA_013204495.1 Candidatus Pelagibacter sp. | reverse complement strand
GGGCGCTATTAGATTTTGGAATAACTTGTGTTATAAGTTCAAGTTATGCTGATATTTTTTACAGCAATTGTTTTAAGAATGGGATTTTACCAATAACGCTAGAAGAAGAAAAAATTAAGGAATTGTCCGAGTATTCAAAAAGAAAAGAAGAAATTTCCATAGATTTAATGGAAGAAAAAATAATTTTTGGAAATAATGAAATAAAATTTGATATTGATCCTTTTAAAAAGAAATGTTTATTAGAAGGACTTGATGATATTGCTCTTTCGTTAGCAAAAAAAGAAAAAATTACAGCATTTGAGAAAAATTTAAAAAATACCAAACCATGGATATTTAATGATTAAAGTTAAAAAAAGAAAAATTTTACTTTTACCTGGAGATGGTATTGGCCCCGAGGTTATTCAAGAAGTAAAAAAAATTATCCAATGGTTCAATTCAAATAAATCTTTAGATTTTGAAATTGATCAAGATTTAGCAGGAGGTTGTTCTTATGATAAACACGGTACTCCAATTACAGATGAAGTTTTTTACAAAGCTTTAGAAAGTGAAGTTATAATGTTAGGAGCTGTTGGTGGACCCAAGTGGGATAATTTGGATTTTTCCAAAAAACCTGAGAGAGCATTATTAAAATTAAGAAAAGAATTAAAGTTATTTGCAAATTTAAGACCAGCAATTTGCTTTGAACAATTGGTTGATGCATCCACTCTAAAGCCAGAAATTGTGTCTGGGTTAGATATAATGATTGTTAGAGAGCTAACGGGTGGAATTTATTTTGGAGAGCCAAGAGGAATTAAACCAATAGAAAATGGAGAGAGAAAAGGTATTAATACTCACACTTATACGACTAGTGAGATAGTTAGAGTAGCTAAAGTAGCCTTTGATTTAGCGAGAAAGAGATCCAACAAAGTAACTTCATGTGAAAAATCAAATGTAATGGAAGCAGGACAACTTTGGAAAGAAGAAGTTCAAGAATTACACGACAAAGAATATAAAGATGTGGAGCTAAGCCATATGCTTGCGGATAATTGTGCAATGCAACTTTTAAAGAACCCAAAACAATTTGATGTAATTGTTACTGATAATTTATTTGGAGACATGCTTTCAGATCAAGCTGCGATGTTAACTGGTTCATTAGGATTGTTACCATCAGCTTCGCTAGGTGCTAAAAATAAAGATGGTGAAATGCGTGCAATGTATGAACCTATCCATGGATCCGCACCTGATATAGCGGGAAAAGAAATTGCAAACCCAATTGCATCAATCTTAAGTTTTGCTATGGCACTAAGATATTCTTTAGATTTGGATAATGAAGCTGATGCATTAGAAAAAGCAGTTCAAGACGTTTTAAACGATGATCTTAGAACTAAAGATATTCTTTCAGCAGGAAAAAAAGAAGTATCAACATCAGTAATGGGTGATGCTATAATTTCAAAATTGCAATAATTAAAAATTTATTCTAGAGTATACGGATGCCAAATTACACTGCACCGGTGGAAGACATGATGTTTCTTTTTGATAAATTAAGAAACAATAAAAATTACAATGAAATTGAAAAATACAAAGAGGTTAATTCAGAATTAGTTAAAGATATTTTAGTTGAAGCAGCTAAAATAAATGAAAATTTAATCCTCCCATTGGCAAAATCAGGAGATGAAAATCCCACTATTCTTGAGAATGGTGTTGTAAGAACACCGCCAGGTTATAAAGAGGCTTATAAAAAATATACTGATGATGGATGGACTTCTCTTTCATGTGACCCAAAATATGGTGGGCAGGGAATGCCAAAAACAGTAAGTGGATTTTTTGATGAAATGCTTTCATCTGCAAGCCTATCATTTAAGCTTTATAGTGAATTAAGTATTGGTGCATATAATTGTATTAAACATCACGCTACAGATGAATTAAAAAATAAATATCTTCCAAAAATTGTAGAAGGAAAATGGAGTGGAACAATGTGCCTTACAGAGCCTGTGTGTGGCACTGACTTAGGTTTGTTAAAAACTAAAGCTTTAGAACAATCAGATGCAACTTATAAAATTAGTGGACAAAAAATTTTTATTACCTCAGGTGATCACGATCTTACTGAAAATATTATTCATTTAGTTATAGCTAGAGCCTCAGATTCTCCCGCTGGTACAAAAGGTATAAGTTTATTTTTAGTTCCAAAATTTAAAGTTAATGAAGATGGCTCTATAGGACAAAGAAATGGAATTTCGACAGGTTCAATTGAAAGCAAAATGGGAATTAAGGGTTCAGCAACCTGCGTATTAAATTTTGATGAGGCAATAGGCTATATGATTGGACCAAAAAACAAGGGGTTAAGCTCAATGTTTACAATGATGAATCTAGAAAGGATAGTTGTTGGAATACAAGGACTAGGGATTTCAGAAATAGCCTATCAAAATTCATTAAGTTATGCGAAAGAGAGAAAACAAGGAAAAACAAATTATAGCAAATCTGAAAATGGAGCTGATTATATTATTGAGCATGCAGATATTAGAAAGTCACTTTTAAACATGAAATCAATTATAGAAGGAGAGAGAGCGCTATGTTTTTGGTTATCTCAACAAACAGAAGTTAGTTTAAATCATCCAAATAATGAGATCCGACAAGAAGCCTCCGACCTGGTTTCTTTAATGACACCAGTTGTAAAGTCAATGTTTACAGATATGGGAATGGAAATTACCAGTGACGCCATGCAAATTCATGGTGGGTATGGTTATACAAAAGATCAAGGAATTGAGCAATTGTATCGAGATAATAGAATTACACCAATATATGAAGGCACAAATTCAGTTCAAGCAGCTGACTTAGTTTTTAGAAAATTATCAAATAAAAATGGAAATATTATTAATAAATACTTAGATTTAGTTAAGGCTGAGTGCAATATTGATATTGATGGTATTAAACCATTTGTGGATGATTTAAATAAATATTTAGAAACTTTAAAAATTTTTACTTCATGGATTGAAATAGGAATGAAAGATAAAAAAGACGATGTCAGTGCAGCCTGTAATGATTATTTAAAAATCTTAGGCTTGGTAGCAACAGCACATGCATGGATAAAAGTATTAGAAGTAAGTTTTCAAGATTATGAAAATAATAAAGATTTTTATGAAGATAAAATCCAAACAGCTCATTTTTATTTTAAAAGAGTTTTGCCAAGAATAGATAGTCATTTTAAAGCAGCAACAACAGGCAGTGACTATATAATGAATTTTAAATTTAATTAAAGATGAGTCATTACGATATTAACCTAGATAAAAATGACGCTAACTACATCCCATTATCTCCTTTATCTTTTTTAGACAGAACAAAAGATATTTATCCAAATTATGAAGCAATTGTTTACGAAAGTAGAGCATACACTTGGGGAGAGGTTTATAAAAGATGTGTTAAATTTGCTAGTGCCCTAGAT
>JABMNQ010000119.1 GCA_013204495.1 Candidatus Pelagibacter sp. | reverse complement strand
CCATAATCCTATTTTAACTATAGTCTTGAATCAATATGTATTTAATCAATATATTGTAGATAAATTATGAAATTAAATAAAATAGAACCTAAATATATCAATAAAGCCAATCCAAGAGTGGGACTTATAGCGCTGGGTAGTGATTTTAGAATTGAAAAAGATTTTAATAATGTAATTTACGGAAGAGATATTGATCTCTATGTGAACAGGATACATTGTTATAATCCATTAACTAACGAAACATTAGCAAAAATGGCAGACGATATTACAGATGTGGTTAGTGATATTTTGCCAGATCAAAAAATTGATTGTGTAGCATATGGATGCACCTCAGGAACTGTTGCTGCGGGATATGATTTAATAAAGACAAAGGTCAATTTAGCTAAGCCAGAAGCAAAAGTAACAACACCTATAACAGCTGCCGTTAAAGCTTTAGAGGCATTAGGTATAAAAAAAATATCAATTTTTACACCTTATACAAAAACAATAAACGACTTAGTAGTTGGTTATTTTGAAAAAGAAAATATTATTATTAATTCTTTAACCTATTTTGATATTGATTCAGATCTAGATATTGGAAAAGTTGATGAAGACTATCTATTTGAAGTTTTATCTAAAATAGATTTAAGTGAAAGTGATGCTTTATTTGTTTCCTGCACTGCTTTACCAGTTTTGTCGATAATTGATAAATTAGAAAAAAGATTAAACAAAGTGGTTTTATCAAGTAATCAAACCTTGATTTGGGATAGTCTTAATTCAATTGGTTATAGGAATAATATTGAAGGTTTTGGAAAATTGTTTAACATTAAGTAAATGAATTTCACAAAAGAAGAATACAAAAATAGATTAAAGAAAGTTCAAAAATCGATGCAAGATAAAGGTATTGATGTGTTGATTTCTCAAGATCCATCGAATATGAATTATCTTACAGGTTATGACGCTTGGTCTTTTTACTATGCTCAATGCGTAATAATGCATGTTAATGCAGATGAGCCGTTATGCTTTGTTAGAGATCAAGACGCTGGTGGAGCCTATATAAAAACATATTTAAAAAATGAAAATATAATTAAATATGGAGAAAAATATATTCATAACTGGCCATTACACCCTTATGATTATTTAGTTGAGATCTTGAAAAATAATAAATGGGACAATCTTTCAATAGGACTTGAAATGGATAGTCACTATTTTACAGCATACTGTTATGAGAAAATTAAAAATGGTTTACCTAATGCAAAAATAAAAGATTGCGAAAGATTAGTAAACTGGGTGAGGGTAGTTAAATCTAATGCTGAAATTGAACTTATGAAATCGGCAGCACTTATTTCACAAAAAGGAATGCAAACGGCAATTGATGTAATAAATCCCGGTGTAAGACAGTGTGATGCAGTGGGAGAAATTCAAAAAGCTTTATTTTATGGAACCCCTGAGTTTGGTGGAGAATATTCTAGTATTGCAACTTTGTTACCAACAGGCAAGGGGACTTCCGCATCTCATTTAACAGCAACCCAAGATAAGTTTGTTGAGGGTGAGGCTACAATAATTGAGCTTTCAGGTGTATACCAAAGATACCATTGTCCAATGGCTAGAACAGTTTTACTTGGAAAGCCTGACCAAATAAAAATTGACACTATGAATAAAACAAATGAAGCATTGCAGGCTGGCATTGATGCTGCAAAACCAGGCAAAACAGCAGATGACGTGGCACAGGCATTTTGGAAGATATTAGATAAGTATGGAATAGAAAAAACATCTAGAACTGGATATTCAATAGGTATTGGCTACCCACCTGATTGGGGTGAGCATACTTTAAATATTTCTAAGGGAGATATGACTGTTTTAGAACCCAATGTAACATTCCACATGATTGCGGTTATGCAATTTGGAGATTGGGGAGTGGAAGCCTCTGAAGCAATAAGGATTACAGACAAAGGATGTGAATTATTTTGCAACTTTTCAAAGGATTTGCACATTAAATAATTCAAATAAAAAGTGCTTGATAAATAAGCTAACAAATGTTTTAAATTCTCTAAAAAAAATATGTCAAAAAATAATGAGTTTGTAAAATTTGATAATGTAGACAAGAGCTATGATGGAAAAACCTTAGTAGTCAAAGGTCTAAATCTAGATATTGAAGAGGGTGAGTTTGTAACAATGTTAGGACCCTCTGGTTCTGGTAAAACAACTTGTTTAATGATGTTGGCAGGATTTGAAACTGCAACTAATGGAGAAATTTATTTAGATAACAAAATTATTTCAAAAATTCCACCTCACAAAAGAGGTATTGGAAT
Source organism: Candidatus Pelagibacter sp. (assembly GCA_013204495.1). Taxonomy (GTDB): domain Bacteria; phylum Pseudomonadota; class Alphaproteobacteria; order Pelagibacterales; family Pelagibacteraceae; genus Pelagibacter. Next base: position 6,166 of record JABMNQ010000119.1, on the reverse strand, counting down.
GGTGTTCCAAAATTATGCTTTATTTCCACATATGACAGTTTATGAAAATTTAGCATTTCCATTAAAAGTTAGAAAAATTCCAAAAGATGAGGCTGATAAAAAAATTGATAAAGCTTTGTCAATGGTGTCTCTACAAGGTTTTGAAACGAGAATGCCTATGCAATTGTCTGGAGGACAACAACAAAGGGTAGCAGTAGCAAGATCATTAGTTTTTGACCCTCAATTAGTATTAATGGATGAACCCTTAGGAGCCCTTGATAAAAATTTAAGAGAAAGTATGCAGTATGAAATTAAACATATTCATGAAAGTATTGGTGTAACAGTTGTCTATGTAACACATGACCAAACTGAGGCTTTAACAATGTCAAACCGTATAGCAGTATTTAACGATGGTAAAGTTCAGCAGCTTTCAAGTCCTGCTAAGCTATATGAAGAACCAGAGAATTCTTTTGTGGCTGGGTTCATTGGAGAGAATAACATCTTTAATGGAACAGTTAGCGATATTTCTGGTGATACTTGCAAAGTTAAATTAAAAAATGGCACTGAAGTTTTATCAAACCCAATCTCTGTAAAAGCAAAAGGTGATAAAACAACCATTTCTTTAAGGCCAGAAAGAGCTTTAATTAATCCAGAAAATAAAATGGATAATAATCATCAGGGAAAAATTGAAGAAGTTATTTATCACGGTGATCATACAAGAGTAAGAATTAATGTATTAGGAAATGATCAATTTATTTTAAAAGTTCCAAACAGTACTTCAAATCTAAATATAAAATTGGGAAACCAAATTAATATTGGATGGAATGCTAAAGACTGTAGAGCTCTAGATCCAAAGTAAAAAAACGAAACTTCTACAAAAATAAAGGAAAATTAGCCAAAATCAGCTGTTGACTAAACTTATCTATCTTGTTTTAGTATCATTTTAATAAAAACGTTTAAACGAAGGATAAAAATGAAAAAAATAAGTAAGTTATTACTAGCTATTTCTTTTGTACTTTCTGTTACTTCATCAGCATTTGCAGTTACTGTAGTGTCTTGGGGTGGAGCTTATACAAACAGTCAAAAGCTAGGTTATGGTGATCCAGCAGCCAAGAAACTAGGCTTTCCAATCAATTGGGTAGACTATTCTGGTGGATTATCTGAGATTAAAGCACAAGTAGAAGCTGGTGCAATTACATGGGACATAATCGATGTTTATGCAATGGACACTATTAATGGATGTGACGAAGGTCTATTCGTTGAATTCGATTTCGATAAAGATTTCGGACCAGGTTCAGATGGCGTTAAAGCAAGTGATGATTTCTTTACAGGTGGTAAAAACCCTCTAACGGATCTTCCAGGTGGAATGCCAAGTAAATGTGCTGTAGGAAATATTTTATATTCATGGGTTTACGCTTATAATCACGACACGATTGGAAGCAAGAAACCAAAAAATGTAGAAGATTTCTTTGACACAAAAAAATTCCCTGGAAAAAGAGGAATTTATAACGGTCCACTTGCTTTTCTAGAAGTTGCTTTAGCAGCTGATGGAATTAAACCAGGTAAAGGTGGTGCTAATATTTATAAAGCTCTAAGAACTGAAGAAGGTGTAACAAGAGCAATGAATAAAATTAAAGCACTATGTGAAGATCCTAATGGTGGATGTGTATTCTGGTCAGCAGGAGCAAAACCACCTGAGTTATTAATGTCAGGTGAAGTTGTAATGGCTACTGGTTGGAATGGTAGATTCTTTGGCGCAATAATGGACGGAGCTCCTCTTACACAAGTGTGGGATGGTCAAGGTCTTGATTATCAGTACATGGTTCAAGTTAAAGGTGGACCTAATGATGCCAATGGTCAAGCTATGAAAGCTCTTAAAGAGATGATGAGTACTGAAGGTTTAGCAGGATCTGCGAAACACATTGCTTATGCACCTTTTAGAAAGTCTTCTTTAGCAGTTATCGAAAAAGGTGAGCCTTGGTACAGTGATGGTAAAACAAATATGTTACCTGAAATGCCATCATCTAAAGAGAATACTGAAAACTACTTCTTAGTTGATGCAGTTTATTGGGCCGACAATAGTACAGAGCTTGGTGAAAAGTATGAAGCTATGAAAGCAGGACTTAATAAATAGTTTTAACTTTTAAACTATAAAATATATGTGGGCGGTTATTTAATAACCGCCCTTTTTATTTATGAATACAGAAGTAAAACAGATTTTAACTACAGACGGTATACCGTTAGAAATAAGCTTAAAAAAAGCTGAAAGAGCAAATAAGATTAAAGCTTTTTTACTTGTAGCCCCATTATTATTATTTTTACTTATTACTTACATCTTTCCAATTGGTGAGATGCTTACAAGAAGTGTGGATGATAAAATGATTACAAACATGCTTCCCAAAACATTTAAGGCAATGAAAAATTGGGACGAACAAGAATTACCTTCAGAAGAAGTATTTGCAAGTTTTTTAGCTGATTATAGGATTTTAATAGAAGCAAAAACTCAAGGAAAAGTTGCTCAAAGATTGAATAAAGAAAAAAATGGATTTAATTCAATTCTTAAAATATTAATAAGAGAAATGAAAAATTTTGAAGAAGGCAACACTAAAAAACAGATAATAGCTGTTCATAAAAGATTTGGTGATGTTTCATATTGGCGAGCAATTAAAAGAACAGCCCCTCCTTACTCTATAGGAAAATATTTAAAAGCAGTAGACATGGTTATTGATGAAAACGGAGACATAGTTAAAGTTGAAGAAGGCAGAAGGATATATACACAGCTTTGGCTAAGAACATTAGAAGTAGCTTTTTTTGTTACGCTTTTTTGCTTTTTAATGGGGTATCCAATTGCACATTTATTAGCCACCATACCAATGAAATATAGTAATTTATTAATGATTTGTGTCCTTTTACCGTTCTGGACTTCTTTACTTGTGAGAACTGCCAGTTGGATGATTTTATTACAGCAACAAGGATTGGTTAATGATTTTTTTGTAATGATAGGTTTGGTCGCTGACGATAATAGGCCTGAAATGATGTACAATAAAGTTGGTACTTATGTTGCAATGTCACAAATTTTATTACCTTTTATGGTTCTTCCGCTTTATAGTGTCATGAAAACAGTCTCTCCAAACCTAATGAGAGCTGGAAAATCTCTTGGTGGAACACCATTTGTGTCCTTTTGGAAAATCTATTTTCCATTAACAACCTCTGGTATTGGTGCTGGATCTTTATTAGTTTTTATTTTAGCTGTAGGTTATTACATTACACCAGAATTAGTAGGTGGAGCCTCTGGAAAACTCATTAGTAATTCAATAGCATACCATATGAAGCAAACTTTAGATTGGAGTTTTGCATCTGCAATGGGATTAATGTTACTAGTCGGGGTTATGGCAATTTATTGGATTTATAACAAGCTTGTTGGAATTGATAATATTAAATTAGGATAATTATGGCATTACCAAGTTATACAGAAACAAGATATAGAATTTGGCATTATATCTATTTAACTATATGCACATCTGTTTTTATATATTTGATTGCTCCTTTATTTGTAATATTCCCTCTATCTTTTAGTGCAGATGAGTTTTTAATTTTTTCAGAGGGTATGAAAAGACTTGACCCCGATGCTTTTTCTACAAGGTGGTATAAAGATATGGTTTGGGGAACTAAAAACCCATGGGGCTTAGCCGCAAAGAATAGTTTTATAGTAGCAATTTTTGCAACAATAGGCTCTGTTATTTTAGGAACAATTGCTGCTTTAGGGCTAAGTAGTAGGCACATGCCTTATAAAGGAATTATTATGGCTATACTAATTTCACCAATGATTGTACCCCTAATTATATCTGGTGTAGCAATTTTCTTTTTTATGGCAAAGGTTGGGTTAGCCGCAACACATACAGGAATTATTATAGCTCACATAATATTAGGAACACCTTTTGTGGTAATAACAGTAACAGCAACTTTATCTGGTTTTGATCATAGTGTTACTAGAGCAGCAGCTAGCTTAGGTAGTACCCAGTACAATACCTTTATGAAAATAACTTTACCATTAATCACACCCGGTGTTGTATCTGGAGCTTTATTTGCTTTTGTTACATCATTTGACGAAGTTGTGGTTGTGCTTTTTCTAGCAGGATTAGAAAATACAACTATTCCAATTCAGATGTGGATTGGCTTAAGAGAGCAATTAAGCCCGACTATTTTAGCGGTAGCAACTTGCTTGATTATAATGTCAACTTTGATTCTTGTTACTGCAGAACTTTTAAGAAGAAGATCTGAAAGAATAAGAGGAATTAATAGGTAATTCATTTACTAATTATTTTTTTTTATTATAAGTAATAATTCAACATTTAAATCTTATGGAAATTAAAAAAGTAGTAGTTATTGGCTCAGGAACAATGGGAAGTGGAATTGCCGCACACTTATGTAATGCAAATATTCCAGTAACTTTATTGGATTTAAAAACCGAAATAAGTGAACAAGCTAGAGACAGAATTTACAAATCAAGACCACCTCTTTTATTAGATAAATCAAAAATAAATAACATTAAAGTTGGAAATATTACTGATAACTTTTCTGAAGTAGCGGAAGCAGATTGGGTGGTAGAAGCTGTTGTTGAGAGAATAGATATTAAACATGATATTTATGAAAAAATATTTAAAGCCAGAAAAAAGGGTGCAATAGTTTCGTCAAATACATCATCAATTCCCATCAAAATCTTATCCCAATATTTATCAGAAGAAGAAAAAAAAGATTTTTGTATCACTCACTTTTTTAATCCAGTTAGATATATGGGGCTATTGGAAATAGTAAAAAATGAGAATAATGATTTAGATAAAATAAACTCTTTAAAACAATTTTGTGAAATTGAATTAGGCAAAGGTGCAATTGTTTGTAACGATACTCCGGGATTTTTAGGAAATAGAATAGGGGTTTTTGCAATGCAAGTTGCAATGACTGAAGCTTTTAAAATGAAACTTAGCATTGAAGAAGCGGACGCAATTTTTGGAAGACCAATGGGCATACCCAAAACAGGTGTATTTGGCCTTTATGATCTAATTGGTATTGATTTAATGGCGGATGTTTTAAAAAGTTTTATTAAAGAATTGCCAGAAAATGATCCTTTTCAAATAATTGCAAAAGAAATTCCTTTAGTAAAAAAATTAATTACAAATGGGTATACAGGCCGAAAAGGTAAAGGAGGCTTTTATAGAGTTAATAAGACTAGTGGCACGAAAGTAATGGAAGCATTAAACCTTGAGACTGGTGAATACTCTCCTAGTAAAAAAATAAATATTACATCTGAAAAAGTTGATCTTAAATCTTTAATCAATAGAGATGATAAGTATGGAAAATATGCATGGTCAGTTATTTCAAAAATTATTAAATATGCTTCATCTTTAGTTCCGAGCATTACTAAAGAGTTTAATGATATAGATGAAGCGATGAGATTAGGCTTTAATTGGACCAAGGGACCCTTTGAAATGCTTGAAGAAATTGGTGTCGCTAATTTTTTTGATAAAGTTGAAGGGTATCAAGATAATATTTTTTTAGAAAACCTTGCAAAAAATAAAAATGAGAAATTTTATGGTCAAAGACAAAAGTATACAGATATTGAAACACTGGGTAAGGTTAAGAAAACAGCCACAAGTATAGACGGCAATAACTCTGCACAGATATATAGATTTAAAGATTATAATGTTGTTGAATTCACAACAAAAGCAAATGCTCTTGATTACGATTCAATGGATGCTTTAAAAAAAGCTACAGACAAACCTCTAATTATTATTAACGAAAGTATGCAATTTTCTGCAGGTGTAAACTTAAGTTATACAATGGATTTTGCTGATAAAAGCGATTTTAAATCTATAGAAAAATTCATTAGGTATTTTCAAGAAACTTGCAAACATCTAAAATATTCAGAGCATCCAGTTATTTCAGCGCCTTCTGGACTAACTCTTGGTGGAGGATTTGAAGTTATGGTACATAGTAATTTTGTAGCTTCACATACAAATATAGTCGTTGGATTAGTTGAAACTATTGTTGGATTAATCCCAGCAGGTGGAGGATGTAAGGAAATGTTAGCTAGATGGCTTGATACTGATGAGGCAAAAAAAGATCCACATTATGCATCATTAAAAGTATTTGATATTATTGGCTATGGAAGAACCGCAACCTCTCCAGT
>JABMNQ010000118.1 GCA_013204495.1 Candidatus Pelagibacter sp. | reverse complement strand
TGTCTTTTATGCCAGGTGTGTCTAAAATGAAATCACAAATGGATGCAGCAGGAATTGATGAAAATATTATTACTCAAAATGAAGCAATAATTTTGTCTATGACTAAAAAAGAAAGAGGGAACCCTAAAATCATTGATGGTTCTAGGAAAAAAAGAATTGCTAATGGCTCTGGAACAGATGCGGCCACTATCAATAAATTGCTTAAGCAATTTAAAATGATGTCTGAAATGATGAAAAAGATGTCAAAAGGAAACCTGAAGGGAATACCTCCAGAGCTACTAAATCAACTTAAATAAAGGAGAAGAAATGCTAAAAATAAGACTATCAAGAGGTGGAACAAAAAAAAGACCAGTATACAAAGTGGTTGTAGCTGACAGTCGACGTGCAAGAGACGGAAGATTTATTGAAAAAGTAGGATTTTTTAATCCTCTTTTACCAAAAGATAAAAAAGAAAGAGTGGGATTAGAAGCGGAAAGAATTAAATATTGGTTAAGTGAAGGTGCTCAACCAACAACTAGAGTTGCAAGAATTTTGGGTGAAAATAATATTATCCCAATGCCTGTAAACGGCAACAACCCAAACAAAGCTATTCCTAAAAAAGAAAGAAAAAAAGAAGGAGATGAAGCAGCGGTTCCTGCAGCTCCAGCTCCAGCAGCGGCTCCAGTAGAAGCAGCTCCAGCAAAAGCAGAGGCTCCTAAAGAAGAGGCAGCTCCAGCAGAAGCAGAGGCTCCAAAGGAAGAAGCAAAATAGCTAGATTCATGTGGCAAGCTCAAATCTTTACACTTTACCCTGATATTTTCCCTGGCCCTTTAAGCAAAGGGCTATATGGGAAAGCACTAATAAATAAAATTTGGGATTTAAAAGTTGTAAATATAAGAGACGCCGCGGAAGATAGACATAAGACTGTAGATGACACTCCTTTTGGAGGTGGATCAGGGATGTTATTAAAAGCTGACGTTTTAGCAAAATCTATTGATAAAAATAAAAAAGAAGGTGAACGAATTTTTTATTTATCACCCAAAGGAAAAAAACTTGATCAAAAATTAGCCCTAGAACTATCGAGAGAAAAATCTGTAAGTTTAATTTGTGGTCATTTCGAAGGTGTTGATGAAAGAATATTATCAACAAGAAATATAGAAGAGCTTAGTATTGGTGATTTCATTTTATCTGGAGGAGAAACGGCATCATTTGTTATATTAGATAGCATTCTTAGGTTGTTACCGGGTGTCCTAGGGAATGAACAATCAAAGACAGAGGAAAGTTTTGAGAACGGACTTTTAGAGTATCCACAATACACAAAACCACAAATTTGGGAGGAAAAAAGCGTTCCAGAAGTGCTATTATCGGGAGATCACAACAAAATTAAAGACTGGCGTTTATTACAATCAGAGGCTATAACACGCGACCGAAGACCAGATTTATGGGAAAAATATAAGAAAAACTAATTTAATAAACATTAATATGAAAACTATTGAAGAAATAAACCAATTTAACGTTAAAAAAATACTAGCTGAAAAAAAGATTCCAGAATTTTTTCCAGGAGATGTTATTAAAGTTGGCGTGAGAATTACTGAAGGAAAAAAAGACAGAATTCAATATTTTGAAGGTGTTTGTATTGCTAGAAAAAATAGAGATCTAAACTCTTCATTCACGGTTAGAAAAATCTCATTTGGTGAAGGAGTTGAGAGAACATTTCCTTTATATGGAACGGTTATCGATTCAATCACAGTTATCAGACATGGAAAAGTTAAAAGAGCAAAATTATATTATTTAAGAGATAGAACGGGTAAGTCAGCAAGAATTGCAGAAAAAATTAGAAAAAAAATAGGTATAGAAGTTGATGTTAAACCAGAAACAGTAACAGAAGAAACTTTAGCACCAGTTGAAGTTGTAGCTGAAAAACAACCTGAAGCTCAAGCTGAACCAAAAATAGAAAGTTCAGAAGAAAAAAAATAATTTTTTTTCGATGTCCTTAACCCTTTACGATAAAATCTGGAATGATCATTTAGTTGACCAACAAGATGATGGTACGGCTTTATTATTTGTTGATCGACATTTAGTGCACGAAGTAACAAGCCCACAAGCATTTGAGGGGTTAAGAAATTCAAATAGGAAAGTAAGACAGCCAAGCCTAACATTAGCAGTCGCGGATCATAATGTTCCAACCACCGATAGATCTAAAGGAATAGCAGATGCCGAGTCAAAAATTCAAGTAGATACCCTAGAAAATAATTGTAAAGAATTTGGAATTCAATATTTAGGGATGAATGATAAGAGACAAGGTATTGTTCATATTATTGGACCCGAACAAGGATTTACTCAACCAGGAACAGTAATTGTTTGTGGAGATAGTCATACAGCAACACACGGTGCATTTGGTGCTTTAGCTTTTGGTATAGGTACATCAGAAGTAGAGCATGTTTTAGCAACTCAAACTTTAGTTCAAAAAAAAGCAAAAAATTTTAGAATAAATGTTAATGGAAAACTTCCAATAGGCGTGACTTCTAAAGATGTAATTTTACAAATTATAGGAGTTATCGGCACAGCGGGTGGAACAGGATCTGTTATAGAATATGCAGGTAGCTTGATAGCGTCTTTAAGTGTAGAGCAAAGAATGACAATCTGCAATATGACTATCGAAGGTGGTGCAAGAGCTGGATTGATAGCTCCAGACGAAAAGATTTTTGAATATTTAAAAGGCAAACCAATGTCACCTAAAAATGAAAATTGGGACAAAGCTATGAAGTATTGGGAGAGTTTAAAAACAGATGATGGAGCTAAATTTGATAAAGAAATCAATTTAGTAGCAGAAGATATTTTACCAATGATTACCTGGGGAACCTCTCCTCAAGATGTGATCACTATTGATGGTAAAGTACCAAATCCTGAAAATGAAAAAGATGAAGATAAAAGGAACTCGATAGAAAGATCCTTGAAATATATGGGTTTAAAAGCTGATATGTTAGCTACAGACATTAAAATTGATAAAGTTTTTATAGGAAGCTGTACCAATGGAAGAATTGAAGATTTAAGAGAAGCTGCAAAAATATTAAAAGATAAAAAGAAAGCACCCCATGTTCATGCAATGGTTGTTCCAGGTTCAGGTCTGGTTAAAGAGCAAGCAGAGCAAGAAGGATTAGATAAAATTTTTATAGAATCGGGCTTTGAATGGAGAGAGCCAGGCTGCTCAATGTGTCTAGCAATGAATGCAGATAAATTACAACCAGGAGAAAGATGCGCCTCAACTTCAAATAGAAACTTTGAAGGCAGACAAGGAAGGGGTGGACGTACACATTTAGTAAGCCCTGGAATGGCAGCAGCAGCAGCAATCTCAGGAAACCTAGATGATGTTAGAAAATATCAAAATTAAAAATGAAAAAATTTAATTCACTTAAAAGTATTCCTGCATATTTACCAATAGTAAATATTGATACAGATATGATCATACCTAAGCAGTTTTTAAAAACGATTAAAAGAACAGGTCTTGGTAAAAATTTATTTTTTGAAATGAGATACGATGATAACGGTAATGACCTAAAAGACTTTGTTTTAAATCAAGAACCTTATAATCAAGCAAAGATATTAATAGCGGGTAAAAATTTTGGTTGTGGATCTTCAAGAGAGCATGCGCCTTGGGCGCTATTAGATTTTGGAATAACTTGCGTGATAAGTTCAAGCTATGCTGATATTTTTTACAGTAATTGTTTTAAGAATGGGATTTTACCAATAACTCTAGAAGAAGAAAAAATTAAGGAATTGTCCGAGTACTCAAAAAGAAAAGAAGAGATTTCCATAGATTTAATGGACGAAAAAATCATTTTTGGAAATAGTGAAATAAAATTTGATATTGATCCCTTTAAGAAGAAATGTTTATTAGAAGGGCTTGATGATATTGCTCTTTCA
>JABMNQ010000117.1 GCA_013204495.1 Candidatus Pelagibacter sp. | reverse complement strand
CTATCCAAATATTTCTCCAATCAACAAAGGTTAATAAAAAAATAATTAGTAATGGTAAAATAAATTCAGCTAACGATAAACCAAGCCAAGTTGTACTTAATGCACGTCCCCTAGTCTTTTCAAAAAATCTTGAAATTGTTGTGGTTGCTGTATGAGACATTAGGCCTTGTCCTGACAATCTCATTAAAAAAATTGAGAGAAATAAAAAAGCTACTGAAGAGATTTTAGAAAATAAAAAACAAGAAATCGCCAATAAAGCAATCACATATGATGCAAATTTTAAAATATTAAAGTCATCTATTTTTTTACCAACCCAAACTAGTATAAAACTACTTAATAGAGTTGCGGATGCATAAATAGATCCAAACTGACCATGAGTAATAGAAAGTGCGTCTCTTATACTTGAATTAAACAGTCCTAAAAAAAAACTCTGTCCAAAACTTGAAAAAAATGTAAATATAAAACCAAATAAAATTACTTTAAAATTCAAACTTTTAAACATAGGAAATAAAAATTATGAGCAATGTTGCATTTATAGGTTTAGGTGTCATGGGTTATCCAATGGCAGGATATATATCAAAAGCAGGTCACAATGTAACTGTTTATAATAGAACGGCTGCAAAAGCTGACAAGTGGGTTGCTGAATACAAAGGATCAAAAGCAGATACGCCTGCAAAAGCTGCTGAGAATGCTGACTTTATTTTCACCTGTGTTGGTAATGACGATAATTTAAGAGAAGTTTCTTTAGGAAAAAACGGATTATTTAATACAGCTAAAAAAGATTGTGTTTATATTGATAACTCAACAGTATCAGCAGAAATTTCTAGAGAATTATACGAAGTCGCAAAAGATAAAGGTTTTGATTTTTTAGATGCGCCTATCTCAGGTGGTCAAGCTGGAGCTGAAGGTGGAATACTAACTGTTATGGTTGGTGGTGATGAAGAGGTGTTTAAAAAAGCTGAAGCTGTTATTGATTGCTATAGCCGTAAAGTAAAATTAATTGGTAAATCTGGTAGTGGTCAATTAACTAAGATGATGAACCAAATGTGTATCGCAGGAGCTGTACAAGGTTTATCAGAAGCTATTAACTTTGGAATTAATGCTGGCTTAGATATGGATATTGTTATGGAAACAATATCTAAGGGCGCTGCTCAATCTTGGCAAATGGAAAATAGATATAGAACTATGACAGATGATAAATTTGATTATGGTTTTGCTGTCGACTGGATGAGAAAAGATTTAGCAATTGTTATTGAAGAAGCAAAAAAAAACGGTTCACCAGTTCCAATTACAGAACTAATTGATGGCTACTACGCTAAAGTTCAGGAAATGGGTGGTAACCGTTGGGATAGCTCAAGCTTGATTGCTCTATTAAAGAAGAAGAAATAATATTTGTGACTGACACAGTCCCTTACTACGAAGATTTTGAAGAGATCAAAAATAAAATCTGGTCTATGCTGGATAATGCTATCAAGGATAGAAGTTCGCCATTTAGAATCCCTGTATTTATCTGTGGTGACCAAAAAAACTTTGATGGGAGAATTGTAGTTCTTAGAAAATCTGATCGAGTTAATAATCTTGTCCAATATCACAGTGACATAAGATCAGATAAAATTACTAAATTAAAAAATAATAAAAATGCAGCAATGCTCTTTTATGACAAGGAAGAAAAGATCCAAGTCAGACTAAAAGTTGAGTGCACTGTTAATCATAATAATGATATCACAGAAGAGTCTTGGTCTAAAACTCAACATATATCACGAAAATGTTATTTAATTGATAATGGCCCGGGTACACAATCTGATACCCCAACCTCTGGACTAAAGCCTGAATTAGATAATTTTGATTACACAAAAGAGCAAAGTGAAGCTGGTTATAAAAACTTTACGGTAATCCAAAGTAAAATTAAAAGCATTGAGTGGCTTTATCTAGCAGCCAAAGGACATCGTCGAGCCAAATTTGATTTAGAAAGTAAAAAAGATTGTTGGTTAATTCCTTAGATTAATTTTTTTTAATTCTAATTATTGTTTAATGATATCTAGCCAATTTTTAACTTCATGAGTTCTGTTATCAAAATCTAATTTTTTATCTTCTTCCCTAATGTAACTCATATGATCTTGAAACGCTTCTTCGCTTTCGAAATGTTTTTTAGCCAGCATACTGGCTTTTCTTTCGTTAGCTAAATTGATCATTTGTTGGTACTCATAATCCGGATGATACTGTAGTCCCCATATCTCAGAATTACCTGATTTAAAATGTAAAGCCATTATCTTATTAACCTTGTCGCTGGACAATAAAGTTGCGCCACTTGGAATTTCATAAACTTCATCAAAATTATAAGCCGGGGTATTAAATTTTATTTGCTTATTTTTATAAATTAAATTTTTCTTTCCCTCTTCATTAATTTCTACATCACTTGCAATTCCTATGTGTGCACCATTTTTTCCAGGTGCTACTTTTCCTCCAGCGGCAGTTGTACAAACCTGAAGGCCCCAACAAATAGCTAAGATTTTATTATCATGTTTGAAACAATTGGAAGCAAAATTGATATGTTTTTTTATTATGTCAGTCATATCATTTATTCGCATAGCTCCTCCTGTAAAAATAATACCATCATAATTACTCATATTATTTAAGGCTTCTGTCGTTTCTTCGTCTCTATCAGGATTTATGACTTTAATGTTTGCACTAGGTTCTAATTTTAATACAAGGTTTTTTAGGTTGTCAGATGCCGAGGCACCAGCAACTCTTACAAACATTTCTGTATCTTCAGGAATGTTACCTTCTACAATTAAGATATTAAGATTACTCATTAAAATAAAATACCGGACATGCTGTGTTGGTACATAATTTTCATATCAGATTCAGTTAATTTTTTTGGATTTCCCCCTGTTGAAGGGTCATTT
>JABMNQ010000016.1 GCA_013204495.1 Candidatus Pelagibacter sp. | reverse complement strand
GTTTTAAGACAAGAATTCTCTCAAAATTAACAGCATTAACTATCATTCAATACATTAACAAATTTGTCTTTAACAGGAATATAAACAATTTAAAAGTCAATATTGTTTAAATGCACAACGGGTTAATCAAATTATAAATGAACAATAATTTTAATATAATCATTACGGTATTCATAATATGGCTATCGCTTTATATGAGCGCTCTGGTTGAGCTCATGATTTCTGGTGTTTTTGTTCTGTCATTAGGCCTCATGCATGGCTCCAATGACATCAATTTGTTGCAAGGCAATAAATCATCCCAAATACTTTTGTCGCGATGGAAGCTCATCATGAGCTATATTGGTTTTGGAACGCTCATTTTTTTGGCGGTTTACCACCTGCGTACAATTGGAATACTATTCTTTTTAGGCTTCAGCAGTTATCACTTTGGCGAACAACATTTACATCGTCGCCTTCAAGGTCTTAGACGGCGGGGACTCCATTTTTTTATTTATGGCCTATTTATTTTTCTTTTGCTTTTTTCAACTCATATCGAAGAAATCAATTTTTTAGTGCACCACATGATCGAGATAGAAATTACAGGCACCCCATTTGTTACCCTGGCTCTTATTACATTTGGGATAATGGTTCTATTATGGGTCAAAGACTTTGGTTATTTCAAAAAAAATATATTGCAAGAATTTTTTTACCTATTGCTCTTTGTTGTGGTTTTTTATAATACAGAATTATATCTCGCTTTTACCGTATATTTTGTGGTTTGGCATGCAATTCCCTCAATAAAAGATCAAATTCTATTGCATGAAGACACCATCAACCAGAGTAGCTTGGTCTCTTATTTCAAACAGAGTGCCGTTTACTGGATCATTTCTTTGGTCGGTGTTTTTATTCTAGCCAAGGCCTTTGACGTTTTTGGCGAAGAATTACTGCCTGTTCTCTTTGCCGCATCCGTTGCCATCACCTTTCCTCACGTCTACTTAATAAGACAGCTCTTATCCGCTCCTCCAAAGGAAGACCTGTTAGACACTTCTAAAACGTTACATTAAGGAGCTGAGCGTTCTGCTGAAGGAATTCAAGCTCTGCTAGCATCTGTTATAATATTATAAAAGGAAACAAAGAGAGCTCAAGGGTGTTCTGAACGCTTTATAAAGGACGCTAAACGTATAATTTTCCTATGGCAACGTTATGAGAGTAAACAGCATATAAAGAGCCTTACACTTGATAAACTACAACCCTATCACATTAGAAACTTCCTTGTAAGACCTAATTGGAGTGCCAAGACACAACGAACCGTAAAATCTACTTTAAGTCTATTATTAGCTGAATTTAAACCTCATTTAGTTCAAAGTGTAAAACTCAAGAAACCTACCTCTACTCTTCTGGAATTCCTGCAAAAAGTGGGACAAAAAAGTTAAGGCCCATGCTACATTTTTCAATTTGTTAAATTCTTGTTCAGTTTCTGCTGGAGTTTTATAACCCAAAGAAGAGTGTAACCGGTTTCTATTATACTCTGTAAAACGACAGCCTAATGTTTACCACTTAAGAGATAAAGTTTGTTCCCAAGACGTATTCTCTTTTTATTTTATATCTTTAAAATGACTATCTCTGGTAAACATTAGTTTGAGGACTTACAATGCATATTAATTAATATGGTTAGGTTTTATATTTAAATATTATTAATCTACGGATGGTTTTTTGTGGAAATATGAATAATTAATTTTTAAAGTGATTTATAAAAGGGTGGTTTTATCCCCTTTTTTATATTTACAACTCCCCTTTATTTAAAATTCTTTAATACATTAATTACACCGATGAGCAATATTCTGCTATAAATACGATTAAAGATAATTTACAAATTATTTCTTGTGCAGGTACAGGTAAAGTTGATAGTTATTTAGGAATGGTTGTGTTTGAAGTTCAAATGAAAAACTTAAAATATTTAACAAAGTCATTCAAAGAGTTTAGAGCAGAAGCTGAAGAAAATTTTAGTGTTATTGGGGTTAAAATGTAATCAAGATGTTTAAAATTAGGTGCTCCCAACTATTTTTAAATACTGTAACTAATTAATTAAAGTCGCGAGTTCGAGTCTCGTCCAGACCGCCAAAGTCCCCACGAAAGTG
>JABMNQ010000116.1 GCA_013204495.1 Candidatus Pelagibacter sp. | reverse complement strand
TTTATTTGCTTTAGATTAATGACATTCCTATCTGTAATGCCACATGCAATTATATTTTTATAATGAGAAAGATTATTATCAATATTAATTGCGAAACCATGATATGCAATCCACTTACTTACTCTAAGCCCTATGGCCGCAACCTTACTAATCTTGCCCTTATGATTTGTCCAAATTCCTATATTTTTTGGATCCCCAAATGATTGAATATTAAACTGTGATAAACTTTCAATAATGGTCTTTTCTATTAAAGTTATAAATTTTCTTATATCTTTTTTTCTCTTTTTTAAATCTATTACGAAATAACAAATTAATTGACCTGGACCATGGTAAGTAATTTTGCCACCACGATTTGTTTTGATTAGTTTTATATCTTTATTGAGAATTTCATTTTCTTTATAACTAGTACCACCCGTATAAATTTCTTCATGTTCCAATATCCATATTAAATCTTCTTTTTTACCACCATTAATTTCTAGTAATCTTTCTTCTAGGAATTTTATTGCATCTTCATACTTTACTGGTTTTATTGACTTTTTTATTTCTATATTCATTTATAAATTGTATTATTCTTGCTATACATTAATAGTGCAAAACTGATTTATAGGTAAATTTATGTCTTTAATAAAAAAAATAAAAGATAAAAAAGTTAATTTTGAATTTAATAAAGAGTACATAAAAGTTGTTACATCTAAAATTACTAATAACGACGCTCAATTTATTACTAATTCTTTTAATGAAATGCACCCAGCTGATGCAGCTGATATAATTGAACATTTGAGTCAAAATGATAGAGAAAGCTTAATCAAACTTAACAATTTTAATATTGACCCTCAAGTTTTTATTGAATTAAATGTATCGGTACAATCTGAAATCATAGCATATCTTTCACCACAAACTATCGTAAGGCTTTTAAAAAACCTTGAGTCTGATGATGCAATAACAATTTTAGAAAATGTAAATGAAAAAGATAAAAATGCTATATTAAGTTCATTACCACCTAAAGATCGTTTTGCTTTACTAGAAAGTTTAAGTTATCCGGAAGATACAGCTGCTAGAATAATGCAAAGAGAGTTTACAGCTGTACCCAGTAACTGGTCTGTAGGTCAAACGATCGATTATTTAAGAGAAAACAAAGATCTTCCTGTTGAGTTTTTTGAAATTTTTATAATTGATGAAGATTTTAAACCAATTGGAACCGTCCCCTCATCTAAAGTTTTAACAACTTCTCGTGAATCTAAGATGCTTTCTATTATGTCTGCATCTCAATTATTAATTCCAGTTGATATGGATAAAGAAGAAGTTGGTAATTTGTTTGAAAATTATAATTTAAATTCTGCTGCTGTAGTAGATAAAACAAACAAATTAGTAGGGATGATTATGTATGATGATGTCTTAACCGTACTTAAAGAGGAAACAGAAGAGGATGCTCTAAGGTTAGCCGGAGTAGGGGATGAAGAAATTACAGATGGGGTTTTTAAAAAAACTAGACGAAGATTTAACTGGTTATTATTAAATTTATTTACAGCATTTTTAGCTACCTGGGTAATTAGTTTATTTGGTGCAACAATTGAACAGATGGTTGTATTAGCTTTTTTAATGCCAATTGTTGCCTCTATGGGTGGTAACGCTGGTATGCAAACTTTGGCAATCACAGTTAGAACACTAGCTACTAATGATTTAACCAAAAATAACTTTACACAAAATATTTTAAAAGAATTTAATATAGGAGTTTTGAATGGAATTATTTTTGCAATAATTAGTGCTCTGATAGTACAATTGTGGTTTCATGATAGTTTACTTTCATTAATCATTTCCATATCAATGATTGTCACAATGATGGTGGCTGGTCTATTTGGTATTGTTGTACCAATAACTTTAAAAAAAATGGGTATTGATCCTGCAATTGCTTCTAGTGTATTTGTAACAACAATTACTGATGTTATTGGTTTTGTATCATTTTTAGGAGTAAGTGCTTACTTTTTTTAAAAATTATCTATAAGTCGAACACCATTTAAATAGTAAGCAACAAACAATTTGAATGGCTTATTGTTTAAATTTGCACTTAAATTGAATTGGTTTCTACATTCTAAATATTCAATATTAATATTAAATTCTTTTATAAGGCTAGATTTTATTTTCTTAATCAAATTTTTATATTTAGCATTATTTTTTATTAATTTTTTTAGATTAATTAATTGAATTGCGATCATCCCAGCTTTTTTATAATTCTGCTTATTTAATAAAGAATTTCTTGATGATAGTGCCACTTGATTCATATCTCGGATTGTTTTACAGGAAAAAACTTTAGTTTTATAATTTTTTTCAATAAAGTTACGAACTAAAAAAAATTGTTGAAAATCTTTTTCACCCATAAAAATTTTTTTTGGTCTTATTAGACTGGTAAAACGATTCAAAACATCAAGTACACCTTCAAAATGCCCTTTTCTAAATTTTGCACAAAGTATTCTTTGCGATTTATTTAATATAATTTTATTGGACTGCTTATTATTATAAATTTGATCTACAGAAGGAATATAAAGATAATCAACTTTTAATTTCTTAAGAAACTTAATATCTTTATTAAGGTTTCGCGGATATGTTTTGAAGTCATTCTTATTATTGAATTGAGTTGGATTAACAAAAATACTTACTAAAGTTTTTTTACATTTTTTTTTAGATATATTAACAAGTGATGCATGGCCTTTATGCAGACTACCCATCGTAGGAACAAATCCTAATTCCTTTTCCTTGTTAATTGCCTTATTTAAATCAGCTATTTGTCTTATTAATTTCATTTGTAATAATAATATTAATAAGTAAAACATTTATATGATTAAACAAGCTATTATTCCCTTAGCAGGTCTTGGTACGAGGCTGCTACCTCTCACGAGTGTTTTTGCTAAAGAATTATTACCCATTAATGGTAAGCCAGGAATTGAATATATTTTGGATGAATGTATTGATGCTGGGATTAAAGAAGTTATTTTTATTATTTCTCAAAAAAAATTAATGATTAAAAAATATTTTTATAACGATAAATTTTATAAAGATATAATTAAAAAAAAAAAAGACCCACGCGTAATCAAAGAATATAAAAAAATATTAAAATATAAAAAGATGATTAAATTTGTTTTTCAAGATAACCAAATTGGAAAAGGGGATGCTGTATTAAAAACAAAAAAGCATATTAAAGATGAGT